>JAEUUD010000065.1 GCA_016787625.1 Cyclobacteriaceae bacterium | reverse complement strand
CAAGGATGAAAAGGAGGGCTACAGGGAAGTGATTCGTGCCCAGCTGGATATATTTTTTATTGAGTTCGTAAGAAATAGAAAACAGGGCAAGCCAACCGCCACCGTGGATACCTATGAGCAGGAACGCCTGGATGAGTTCATGCAGCTCATCGAAACAAACGTGGCCATCAAAAAACAGGTTTCCGATTATACGGAAATGCTGAATATTTCCTCCTACCAGTTGAGTGCCATCACGAAACGTGCACTCGGAAAAACTCCATCCGAACTAATAGACGACCACATCATCCTAGAGTCGAAAAGGTATCTTCTGGCAACCCCTGACCAGGTAAACCAGATTGCCTGGCATCTGGGGTACGAGGACCCGTCTTACTTTATTCGGTTCTTCAAGAAACACACTGGTTATTCGCCGGAAGCTTTTCGGTCGAATTCAAGGTAAGTACCACCCAACTTCATTTTTGTCCTATTCGGCCGCCATGGGCCCAGGATACTTTTGTGTCAAACAAACGGACATGAAAACAAAAATGAAACTGATCGCATCCGCCAAAATATGGGCGGTGATCTACCCTTCGATTACACTATTTCTCCACTTTTTTGGAGAACAACTGGCAGCATTGCCTTTGTACCAGCGCACTTTCCTGCTGACCATCTCGCTGGTGCCCTGGATCGTATTCATCGGTGTTCCCTTCGTGGATGCCATTCTTCAGAAATTGACTCCGTCAACAGATAACAAACGCTAGGACCATGTTTGGCAGAGGGCTTCACGGGTCGATTCAAACGCGAAGAAGGTTTCTTCAAAGCGCAGCCTCACCGGTGGCCCTGCTGCTTCCAGGCTGGAAGTCCTTTTCACAGCATGAAGAAGAAATGAAAACAGAAAGATTTGATGTCATCATTGTGGGTGGCAGCTATGCGGGCCTTGCTGCAGGAATGGGATTGGGCAGGGCTTTGCGGCGTGTACTCATCGTCGACAGCGGCCTGCCTGCAAACCGGTTCACGCCTGAGTCGCACAATTTTCTGACACAGGACGGCCAGATTCCTTCGGAGATTCTGAAGACAGCTGGCGAACAAGTAGACAGATACCCTTCGGTCACCAGGATCTCCTCTGAGGTAGTTGGTGCCCGTCGTAATGGACACAGCTTTTCCATCTCACTGGCTACCGGTCAGGTATATGAGGCATATGCCCTCGTCTTTGCAACAGGTATCGTCGATGTAATTCCGTCGATATCCGGATTGGCGGAATGCTGGGGAAAGTCAGTGCTCCATTGTCCATATTGTCACGGCTTTGAAGTGCGTGGCGTGAAAACAGGCATCCTTGGAAACGGCGACTACGCCTTTGAGTTTGGCAGCCTGATCTCCAACTGGACAGCTGATCTCACCATATATACCAATGGTGTTTCAACGCTGACGCGTGAACAAACCCAAAAACTGCGGGCACATAATATCATGGTGGTTGAGGACGCCATTGAAATGTTCGACCACGCCAACGGCTACATCGAACGAATTGTCTTCAGTAATGGAAGCATGACTCCTGTGAAGGCAATGTATATCCGTCCGGCATTCAGGCAGCACTGTGAATTACCAGGGCTGCTGGGTTGTGAAATGACGGATGAAGGCTATATCAAAGTGGATGGTACCCAGCGCACCACCATACCAGGTGTATATGCCTGCGGCGATAGCGTGACGAGGATAAGAACGGTTGCCAACGCCGTCTCGACAGGAACAACCACAGCGATTACACTCAACAAAGATCTCATTGCACAATCCTTTTAACAATACAAACACTTTTAAACCAACAAACTCATGAACAAGTCAATCTCTATGTACTCGGCACTTTTGATCCTGCTCTTTGCTCCGTTGTTTTTGCACGCGCAGGAATCACACGTGGCTATCCTGGTGAACACCACCAGCTCACGGATGAATTACGGTCATCTTAACTCCTCCCTGGCAGATTATAAGAAGGACGTTAATGGCCTTCGCATCGGTTTGTCCTTGCAGACAGGCATCACCAGGAATTTCTCATTGGTTACTGAAGCATATTTTCTCCGCAAAGGAGGAATTCTCATCAGTGGAAATCCGCTGAACGGCGTAGAATCATCGTTAAAACTCAACACCCTGGAAATGCCCGTGCTCGCTCGTCTGCATGCCGGAAGATTTTACTTTAACGCAGGACCCTACATCAATTACGTGATGTCGGGAAAGAAATCAACCGAGAATGCGCCAACGACGGATATTCTTTTTGAAAGTGGCTCGGATGCATTCCGAAAATGGGAGGCTGGTATCCTCGGTGGTGTTGGTTACCAATTTCCTGTGAAGAAAAGAAGGATGGCTTTGGAAGTCCGGTATTCTCATGGCCTGACGAGTATTCATTCAACCGAAAACCTCTACAACAGGACCCTCAGCATCAGTGTTTCTCTTATCAAGCCGCTCAAACGCCGCGGACAATGAGTGTAGCCCGAGAATTTCTAAACCATTAAATCAAGCAATCATGAACTCAACAGCAACTATTCAAGAAATGTCCACCAAAGGACGCATGAGTCCGCTTCGGAAAACGGCCCTTGTCGCCGGTGTTATATACCTGCTTACATTCATATCCATTCCGACACTTACACTGTACATCCCTATTCATGATCCTGCGTACATTCTTGGTTCGGGCTCCGATTCAGGAATCATCATCGGCACCATCCTGGAGATCATCGTAGCATTGGGAGGCATCGGAACGGCTGTAGTGTTGTACCCTGTACTCAGAAAGCAAAACGAATCCGCAGCGATGGGACTGGTCGGTGCCCGTATTCTTGAAGCCAGTACCATTTTTGTCGGCATCGCCTTCCTGCTGGCGGCGGTCAAGCTTAAGCAATCCGGTGCCGGACCCGACGCGGTGGTCACGGCAAATACAATGGCAATCCTCTATGACAGGATTTTTCTGATCGGACAGAGTTTTATTCCAGCTGTGGATGATCTTTTGCTGGGCTTTCTCTTACTTAGACTTGGAGTCATACCAAAGACCCTTGCATGGATTGGAATTGTCGGTGGATTCCTGCTACCGGTATCCGATGTTTTGATATTGTTTAACTTCCTGGAGCAGCGAGCTCCGGAATCCATGGTGTTTGCCATACCGGTCGCTGTGTTTGAATTCTCCCTTGGGCTTTACCTCATATTCAATGGCTTCCGCCCATCTCCCAAGCTGAGCTAAATTTTAAATTTGAATAGAAAAAGGTCAATGGACATTCTGAAGAACAAAGAGGGCAGGCTGAGAAACGGATGGTGGATCGCCATCTTTTTTCTCCTGCTCTCTTCATTCGTTTTTCCTATTGTGTACATGTCCAAAGAAAGTTCATTCAAAATATCCATTTGGCACCAGGTTGTTGTTATCGCCATGGTATCGGTGATCTGTGAATGGTTCAGGTCAGGAAACCTGGTTCAACTTGTCGGACGATGGAACGCCGCGAACGTGAGGCAGATTTTTCTCGCCGCAGCAATTGGTTCATGCTTGATGATTGCTCCAGCGGCCGTACTCACCATTTTCGGGGCTATAGTTTGGCAAATGGGTGAAGCTGACGCTGGAGCAATCGCATCAGGTGCCGCTGCCATGATGGGAATAGCTATGGCAGAAGAGTTCCTTTTTCGTGGTTTTCTCTTCAAACGATTCATGGACGGAATTGGCCGCTGGCCGGCACAATTTCTTATTGCTGCATTCTTTCTGTTGACGCACCTGAACAACCCGGGTATGACCGGGACCACCCTGGTGCTGGCTTCTGTAAACATTCTCACCGCATCCTTGCTTTTTGGATTCGCCCTCATCAAAACAGACAACCTGATGGCTCCAATAGCCATGCACTTCTTTACCAACTTCACACAGGGAATTGTGTTGGGCTTTGGCGTGAGCGGATCGCATCAGACCAGCTTACTGAAACCGGGTATCCTGGTCGATCAGGTTTGGCTAACAGGAGGTGCCTTTGGACTCGAGGCCAGTTTCTTTGGTTTGGCAACCCTCGTGATTGTGACATACTGGTATTACACCTGTGATGGACACGCAGCAGTCAGTAATCAGTAGGTCGGTGGTCGGTAGCCAGTGATCGGTAGGCCAGTAATCAGTAAGTCAGTTATCGGTAGGGCAATCAACTGTCATCCTTGCGGCCATTGCGTCTCTGCGGCTTGGCGGTGGTTACTGCATTGACCGTTTAAGCCATGAAAATTCTGGTACTCACCGCAAAGGCACGAGGGCGCAAGGCAGCGCAAAGAGTGAAGGTCAACCTACAGCGAAAATCTGAGAGGGAACCTTTAGATCCTCTTGAGTAACCCCACACCCGTAGCCCTAAAGGGCCCCGTCGCGTGGTTATGTGTTTTAAACTTGCGCGTCGGCCGCTCCCTTTAGGCCTGCCTGCTGGTAGGCAGGGAGTTGGAAGGCAGTGAGGGGCAGAAGTAGGTAATCAGTGGTCGGTAACTGACTAAATCAGTGGTTACTCTTTGCGGCCATTTGCGTCTTTGCGGCTTAGCGGTGGTTACTGCATTGACCGTTTAAGCCATGAAAATTCTGGTACTCACCGCAAAGGCACGAGGGCGCAAGGCAGCGCAAAGAGTGAAGGTCAACTTACAGTCAGTAATCAGTAAATCGGTTATCGGTAGGTCGGTGGTCTGTGCCAAGAGGGCCTTGGGTTTTGGGCGTTAGGCTTTAGCTCTTTATTCAATCCGTGGAAATCCGTGTAATCTGTGGCAGCTCCAAGTGGGCTTTAGATTATAGGCCCTTGGCTTTATCCTTTTTTATGATTTGCTCTGATGAGTATATTGAAAGTGGATTGAAGAAAACATCCATACCAACTGTGGAAGCCTATGAAAACCACCACCCTCATCTTCACTTTGCTGCTCATCCTCACCGGCTGCTCCGTCAAAAAACCTGAATCGGACATCCAGCAAAAGGCCACACAGACCTACGCGGAGCCCGCTTTCAGTGATCCGGCGTCTTTTGAAAGGATAAAGGACTTCTTTCCCGTTGTGGATAAGATCTTCAAAGACCAGATGGAGAAGAACCATTATCCCGCGATTTCATTCGGCATCATCGCCAACGGGCAACTGGTGTACGCAAACAGTTTTGGACAAAGCAACCTGTCCGACAAAACGCAAGCATCCACACAATCTCTTTTTCGGATCGCCTCCATGAGCAAGAGTTTTACGGCCATGGCCATCCTGAAGTTGCGCGATGAGGGAAAGCTCAGCCTGACCGATCCGGTGAGCAAATACATTCCCGAAGTGTCCAAAGCCGGCGCCGCGACGACAGATGCTCCTCCCATCAACATCCAGCATCTGCTGACCATGTCAGCTGGATTTCCGGAAGATAATCCATGGGGCGATCGCCAGCTCGCTGATTCTGACGCTGACCTCCTGGGGCTCGTGAGCCAGGGAATCTCTTTTTCCAATGCACCGGGACTCACCTTTGAATACAGCAACCTGGGCTTCGCGCTGCTGGGAAAAATTGTCACCAATGTTTCTGGCGTCCCCTATCAACAATATATCACCGACAACATCATGAAGCCCATCGGGATGACGAACTCGCAATGGGAGTATGAGAAAGTGCCCAGGAACAAACTGGCCCTCGGCTACCGGTGGGAGGACAACACATGGAAAGAAGAACCGTTTCTTCACGATGGCTCGTACGGCGCCATGGGTGGATTGATTTGCTCCATCGACGACTACAGCAAGTATGTGGCTCTTCATCTTTCGGCATGGCCGTCGCGAAACGATGCGGAAGCAGGCCCCGTCAGAAGAAGTACCCTGCGCGAAATGCAGCAATGCTCCAGGCTAGGCGCCCTCTCCTCCAACGCGAAGAACAGGCAGGGCGAACCTTGTCCGGTGGTTGGCGGTTACGGATATGGCCTCGGGTGGCGGATGGACTGCAGTGGCATCGTCAGCATCAGACATGGCGGCGGTTTGCCAGGCTTTGGCAGCGAATGGAGAATCTACCCGGATTACGGAATAGGTGTGGTCAGCTTCAGCAACCTTACGTACGGCGGTCCTGGCCAGGCCAATGCCAGGGCACTTGACACGTTGATTCAACTGGCCGGTTTGAAGTCACGCGTGTTGCCTGTCTCTGAAATATTGAAGCAGCGGCAGGGCGAGATTGTGAAAGTGATCCAGGGCTGGGAGAAGGATCAACTCGGCATTTTCGCTGAGAATTTCTTCCTGGATCTTTCACTTGAAAAATGGAAAGCAAACGCTTCAAAACTTTTCACCGTCGCAGGCCCTGTGGTGAAAGTGTTGGATCTGGAACCGGAGAATCAACTGAGGGGCCAGTTCACGATTCAATGCGAGAAGAAGAACATCAACGTTTTCTTTACTCTAACCCCGGAAGCTAATCCGCTGATTCAGCAATTGGATATTTGGGTGGAGTAGGAAAGGTATTGGGCGTTAGGCATTGGGCTTTTTCTGCGAGGAGAGGCTTTTAGCCATTTGGCTTTGGTAATCACAGGACGGTGGATTCAATACCCATGTTGAATCAGTTGACGGTTTGAAAGGGTTCAACTTTATCGACTTCATATTGATGCTTCAGGTATCCTTTGGGATGATAATTCAGGATGTAATGAATTTTTCCACAAATAACCTGAACCTCGTAATCAATCTCCATTTTGTCAATTCTTTCCAATACCATTACGACTTTGAAAGACTTATAGAATTGGACAACCTTCTCTCTAACCTTTTCGGGCAACTGGTCGAATGAAATTTCTCTCACTTGTTGGACGACATGACCGGTTTTATCCAGTGTGATGGAGACATTCATCTTATTGTAGATAAAATCAGCTCTGTAGTTTCTTTTCTTTTTTGACCACGCTACCTGTTTTGCCTTTGGATACAGTGAGTCCAGGGTTGCGACAACCCTCAGCGGTGTTTTGACACTATCCCAGCCAAAGGGTGACCCATACAAATTTCCTGTCGCAATAGCTGCGAGCAGCACAGTCAATATCGTTGCCCTTACGCTCACCGGGATTTAATCCTCACCACCTGTCCGTTCCTAAGCTCATCGTTGACGGTCTTTATGACCTGATCATCTTCGCTTACTGGACCGAAAACTTCAACCAGGGAGTCAAGTGAATTTCCCCTCTGTACACTGATCCACTGTGTGACGTTTGCATTTACCTTCATGACGAAGATGCCTTCTGTGGAAAGAAGCACCGACGTTTTGGGCACGAATAGGGAAGCCTTGTTGCGCCTGACAGGAATGTTGACTTCAGCATACATACCGGCTTTCAGGTCGGCGTTGTGATTGATGAAGTCAAATTCAGCGAGCATGGTGCGTGTGTGTTCCTGTACGCTATTTGCGCTTCTTGCAAAGACAGCGTGGTATTCTTTTAGTGGTTCAGCCTGGGTCGTGAAGGAAACTGTATTCCGGTCACCGATTGAATTGGCTAGGTTTTCAGGTATGGCCACTGTCAGTCTCAGCTTCGAGCCGTCTTCGAGAACAAACATGGGCTTCACGTTGGTCTCCGGGCCTACCAAATCACCAGGGCTGACATTTCTCTCGATAATAAATCCGTTGAAAGGAGCCTTGACGAGGAGGTATTCCGCGAGCTGGTTCTGCGCTTCAAGCTGAGCCCTTGCAGCCTGAAGGTTTTCCCGGGAAACCCTGGCCAATGCGCTGTCGGCCATCATACTCGCAAATCCCATTTCAAGCTCGTTGTCGGAGACAGCACCTTTTGTTTTACTGGTCTGCAGAATCCGCAGGTACGTATTTCTGCTGGCCTGTTGCTTAGCATGCCTTTCCAGAAGAGCGGCCTCGGCCGATGAAACCTCTGCCTTTGCCTGGTTCAGCGATGCAATCAGTTCGGGTGCTTCCAGCGTGGCAAGCACCTGGCCTTTCTTCACCTGTGTTCCGCGATCAGCAGTGATACTGGCCAGGTATCCTTTGACCTTCGGAAATATTTGTGTCCTGTTCCATGGTTTCAATTCTCCAGGAAGCACCGTATGCAACAATGGTTGAAGCCTTCTCACCTTTGTCATTTCAACAGCTACCATATCGTCAACGACCTCAGGCTTTTTCTCATTATGACTGCATGCCGTGGATAGAGAAAGTAGTAATAGAGTCAGTCCGGTTGATATCAGGTTCACTTTCATAAACTCAATGTTTGGTTAGACTTGTGGAACTTGCTTGATTCATCATCCGGATCAAGCGATACTGAAACGAAGGATGCTTTTTGTTGAACCATCCTGAAGACCACCGGGAGAATCAGCAACGACACCAAGGTAGAGGCGACCAGACCACCAATCACTGCTTGGCCAAGAGGGGCAATTTGGTCGCCACCTTCTCCCATACCTGAAGCCATAGGGATCATACCAGCTATCATCGCAATGCTGGTCATCAGGATTGGTCGTATTCGGCCAGAGGCCGCCGTCATGGCCGCGTTGTGAACGTTCCGGGTCTCCAGCCTCAATGTTTCGGCATTCGTGATCATAAGAATCGCGTTGGCAACCGATACCCCAACGGACATGATCATTCCCATGTATGACTGAAGGTTCAACGTTGCCCCGCAAACAAGAAGCATCAGTAACGAGCCTGCGAGCACAGCAGGGATGGACGACAGGATGGCAACGGCAAGCCGAAACGACTGAAAATTGGCGGCGAGCATTAGAAAAATAATGACGATGGCAATGACGAGACCACTTTGTAAACTCGAGAGTGTATCCTTCAGCAGCTTTACCTGTCCCTTGACGTCGACCATCATCCCTCGCGGCGGATCACCCGCTTCCGCAATGGCTCTATCGACTGCCTTGCTCGCTCTACCAAGGTCCACATGGTGGAGATTCGCGGTAATGGTTACCAAACGATTAGGACCAGAGCGGTCATACTGTCCGGGAGCGAGCTCTTCTGAAAATGAGGCGACGTCCGCCAGGGATGGATGCAGGCTCCCACTTTGCAGTGGAATATTCCGGATATCGTCCATTGAGTTCATGTTGTATTCAGGTATTTGTACCTGTACCTGGTAAGCCAACCCCTTTGAATTGTCAAGCCATAGATTTTTGTCGGTGAACCTGCTGGATGAAGTAGCGGCTACCAGAGAACGGGCCACCTGTGTAGGAGTAACACCAACCTGGCCGGCTCTTTCGCGATCCATCTCGATCCTGAGAACTGGATAGGACATAGGCTGTGCAATCTGGATATCCCTGAGGTAAGGAAGGTTGCTCATCTTCGCCATGATTCGCAGAGCAAATTTTTCTGCTTCACGGATGTTACGTGCAGCGACATTGATCTCCAGGGGTGTGGATGCACCCTGGCTCATGATCTTGTCGACCAGCTCCATTGGCTCGAAAGACAGACGAAGTGAAGGAATTTCTTTACTGATCTCTCTACGGAGCTGTTCCTTTAACTCTTCGATGCTTACCGAATAATGGTCATCAAGCGATACCTGGATCACCGCTTCGTGGGGACCACTGTTGAAGACGAATATTTGTGAAGTGCCGTAACTGGTGGGCACATTTCCTACGTAGGCAGAAGAAATGTTGACATTTCCTTTCCCGACGACGCCTTGAATGATCCCAAGGACACGGAGTGTTGTCGTTTCTGTCCTTTCTACACGTGTGCCATCGACCTCCTTGATTCTGAGCTGGAATTGTCGACTATTGGCATGAGGGAGGATATCTGTTCCGATAAAAGCAAACGCGAGAAAAATGACGGTGGTTGACGCGCACAGATAGCCGGCAACCCAGGCCTTTTCCTTGTCGAACATGCGTCCGAGCACCTTGAGGTAGTGCAATCTGAAACGATCAAAGGAGGTTTGTTCCGGATGCAAAGCCGCCTTACCATGATGATCCGGCTGCAACAGCCAGTTGGCAAGTACGGGTACCAGCGTTTGTGAAAGCAGGAACGAAGCGATCATAGCGAAGCCAACCGCCAGCGAGAGGGGTAGGAACATCGACTTTGGAATGCCACTCATGACAAACGCAGGTGCAAAAACGGCAAGAATAGAAAGAAGAATGAGGAGCTCGGGAAATGCAATCTCCTTGCAGGCATCCCACACTGCTTGGGCAAGCGGCTTCCTGAGGTCAAGGTGCTGGTGGATGTTCTCGATGGTCACCGTCGCCTGGTCGACCAAAATACCCACCGACAACGCCAGCCCGCTCAAGGTCATGATGTTGATCGTTTGCCCAAAGAGGTTGAGCAGAATCACAGCGCTGAGAATGGATACTGGAATGGTAATGACGACGATGACAACGCTTCGCCAGTCCTTCAGGAAGAGCAACACCATTAAGCCTGTGAGCAAAGCACCCAGCGCTCCCTCGGTGATCAGGCTTTTAAGGGCGCTGGTAACGTATGTTGACTGATCGAATTCGTATGAGATTGTTACATCCTCGGGAATGGCATTCTGTAAAGAGGGCAGAGCCTTGCGAATATTGTTGACCACTGATAACGTAGAAGCGTCCGACTTTTTGACGACCGGTATATATACTGCCCGCCTTCCCTGCACGAGCGCGTAGCCAACGGTAATGTCTGCTGCGTCCTCGACTGTGCCGATGTCACGGATGAAGACAGTGGGCCCATTGCCCACCCTTACTGGGATTCTAAGAAAGTCAGCAGGTTTGTCAATCAGCGAGTTTACCGGAGTCATCAGGGTTTGATTACCAATCCTGATGTTTCCCGCAGGTGAAGGCTGATTGTTTACGCCGACAGCCTTTATTACTTCTTCCGGCGAGAGCTTGTAGCTGCGCAGCCGGGACGGATTGATTTTGATAACGATTGTGCGTTGATTTCCTCCCAGTGGTGGCGGGCTGGAAACTCCCTCAATCCTGGAGAACATAGGCCGAACCCTCGAACTTGCAAAGTCCTGGATCTCATTGAGTGACCGGGATGAACTCGAAAATACCAACTGACCCACGGGCACTGAGCTTGCATCGAAGCGTATCACTTGTGGCGGAACGGTACCTTCCGGCATATACGCTTTTGCCCGGGAAACATTGTTGGCCACTTCTGCAGCGGCCTGTGCCATATCGGTTCCAGGGTAAAACTGGAGCTTGATCAATGACATGCCTTGAATCGTTTTCACTTCGACATCACGAATGCCCGACACATACAGGAAATGATCCTGATAGCGCGTCGTGATGAATCCATCCATCTGATCAGGAGCCATTCCGCCGTAGGGTTGCACGACATAGATTGTTGGCAGATCCAAATCGGGAAAAATATCCACAGGTATGTCCCTAACGGATAGGAAAGAGAAGAAGAGAATCGCAAGCACCGCGACCATAACGGAGATCGGTTTTTGAAGGGCCCCTTTGATCAGTTTGAACATAAGACTTCCGTTAACGGGTTACAGCATTCATAAAAATGGAGAAGTCACCTTTGGCAGCGGCAATGGCCAACACGGAGCGCCACACATTCACATATCCAATTGCCATGTCAGCCTCTGCTCGATTTAGTGTAACAATGCTCTGCATGAATGTTGGCAGGTCCGTCAGTCCGCTTTCATAGCGGGCAAATGCCTGACGATAGGCATCATGAGCTGCTTGCCATTGAACAGGTGCAGTCTTGATCTGTTCGATGGAGATCTGATACTGCATCTCGGATTCGTTGATCAGGCGCTTTATACGCAGATCCTGTTCGTTCAGGAGTTCCTGATCTTGGACAGCCATGTAGTATTCACTTTTGTATCGTTGCCTCGTGGCAGCAAAGTCACTGATTGTCCAACGAGTTGAGATGCCGAGCAGATAATTGTGTACCTGGTATTTTGTGCCCGAGGAAAAGCCAGATTGATATGAATCATCGGCCGAGATGCCTGAACCCCGGGCCCACGCAGCCCCCACCAGCGTGATGGCTGGCAGATAGGATCTTTTGGTGGCGATGCTGCGAGCCTGGCTAGCTTCCGTCTTCAGACGATAATATCGAAGGAGCGGGTTGAGTTGCGAATTCCAGTAACCTGTATCCAAACGAGGTGGAATGACGGTGAGGAACGTGCTGTCAATGTAAATGGCCTCATGCGCACCGATGCCTGACAATTCTTTCAATCTTAATGACTGAGTTTGATACTCGCCTTCCGCCTGGAGCAAAAGGATTTTTGCCTTCGCTGCTTCAGCGCTAGCCAGAGAACTGTCTGTACCTGGTCTTATCCCCGCTTTTACACCTGCTCTCACAACATCCAGGAATGCATTTGCCCGTTGGAGATTGACACCTTGCAAAAAGGTGAGTCGCTGGTGCATTAAGGTGAGTAGGTAGACATCTGATATGATCACCTTGTGTTGAAAAATGACGCTTTCCAGATTGGCACTTGAGGCATCATTAAGTTTTTGGGATGCTCTGACGTTGCCTGATACTTTACCAAAGTTGAATACATTCCATTCCACCAACGCAGAGGTATAGCTTCCCCAGGCAGCCTGATCGATGTTTCCATTTCTGATGCTTCCAGAGGGAGAGATGACGGCCGGGTTCGGATAAAATGAGCCCGCCAGGCTGTTGCTCGTTGCATAGGTGTACTGATGTTGAAGAGAGATTTTAGGCATGTACTCCAACTTGGCGGCTGCCACTTCCCGAAGGGTACTTTCACTTTCAGATGATCGAGCCTTGATGCCGGGATAGTTGCTTATCCCTCTTTGCAAGAGTCCTGCTAAATTGTTTTGGGCGAGCAGGTTGTTAAACAGCAGCCCAGTCAACAGGGTAATAAGAATTCCGGCTTTGCTTGTGCGCATTGAAAATGGTTTCTGGCGCAATATCCCCGGGCACTCTGGAAACATACTGGAACTGCTGGTCATCGAATTCCAGAATCTTTTCAGAATTTGGTAGATACCTTTGCCAATAAAGTGCAGTGTGAAAGTTCTTGTCATAGAAGATGAGCGTGTTTTAGCCGAGGGCATTTGCGGGTTTCTCGGAAAAGAGGGATTTGTTTGTGAAAAGGTCGCCACCTATAAAGACGCCGTTGAAAAGATTCACCTCTATGCCTATGACTGCATCATCGTTGACATTAACCTTCCGGATGGAATCGGCTTTGACTTGATCGAAGCGCTGAAGAAAGTGAAATCCACAGCAGGTATTATTGTCATTTCGGCGCGCAATGCCGTAGAGGACAAAATCAGGAGCCTGGACCTGGGATCAGATGACTACCTGACCAAGCCGTTCCACTTGTCTGAACTTAATGCCAGGGTCAAGTCCATCATGCGAAGGCGGAATTTTGGCGGAGTCAATGAAATAGATTTCGAGGAAATAAAGATAAATTTCAATTCACGAAAAGTATTTGTCGGCCCAAGAGAAGTCCAGCTCTCAAGAAAGGAATACGATTTGCTGATCTACTTCATTTCCAACAAAGAAATTGCGCTTACAAAAGCTTCGATGGCAGAGCACCTTTGGGGAGACAATATGGATAGCGCTGATTCGTTCGATATCTTGTACTCACATGTCAAGAATCTTCGAAAAAAATTAACCGAAAGAGGTGCTCACGACTACATTCACTCCATTTATGGTATAGGATACAAATTCGGAAAAAGTTGAAATTACAAACCCGAACCAACCTCAACTACATCCTTTTCTCAGGGATTACCTACATCATTGTCGCTGTCAGTTTTTATATCGCGATTGAGCGAGTAATCTACGAAGAAGTCGACCGTCGCCTGCTTGTAGAGAAGCGTGATTTCGAACACTTCATTGAGAGGAACGGTTCTTTTGACACACGTGGCTACTTCGTCGAAGATAAGATTGATGTGCAGGTAGCTCTTTCTCCACGACCCATCTATTTCGGTGATACCTTGCTGTTGAGCAGGTACGATTCGCAGCTGATACCATTCAGGCAGGTGAGTTTCGATCAGAAGATAGGAGATGAACTTCACCGGGTGAACATCAGGAAGTCACTGATTGAATCTGATCAGCTACTGAAGATCATCACCCTTGTCATGCTCATTGTGCTTTGCGCAGGCTTGTTCCTGCTTTACGTCTTTCAACAGCGCACATCCCGGAAATTGTGGCAGCCGTTTTACGAAACCTTGGGACGCGCCAAGGATTTTAATGTACATCAGGGTGAGCGGCTAATCCTCTCACCACAGATGATATATGAATTCAACGAGCTTAATATAGCTCTCAACAAAATGACTGACAAGATACTGAGTGACTATCAGAACCTTCGTGAGTTTACCGAGAATGCATCCCACGAGATACAGACACCACTGGCCCTGATCAACAGTCGGGTTGAAGCGTTGATCCAGGATAGTGGCATTTCAGGAATGCACGTGGCTTGGATCCAGGATATTCATGAAGCAACCATGAGGCTGTCAAAATTGAATCACGCCTTGCTCTTATTGGCCAAAATCGAAAACGGCCAATTCCAGGATGCGGCTTTTCTTGATATGAAGAAAATTGTGGAGAGTCATCTGATAGGTATGGAAGAGATGTTTGCGCTCAAATCTATCACAGTCCAATCCAATCTGATAGAACCATTCATGATCAGTATGAACCCTGTGCTTGCGGACATTCTGATTACCAATCTTCTTAACAACGTTGTCAAGCACAGCACCAAAGGCGGAACAACAACAATCGATCTCACATCGACAAGACTTTCGATATCCAACCAGGGAACTTTGTTAACAGTGGATCCTTTGAAACTCTTTGAACGATTTCAAAAAGAGAACAAAGCTACATCTTCCCTGGGCCTTGGCCTGGCCATTGTGAGGAAGATATGTGAAATCAGTAATCTGCGGATCAACTACGAATACAAGGAAGGCGTTCATACATTAACCTTGGACAAATATACGCAGTCCTGATTCAGCTTTTAACAGAGGGTTATAGCATTAGGCCTTAGGTTTTGGCTTTTTCTGCAAGGAGGTCGGTAACGGACTAAATCAGTTGTTATTCTTTGCGACCATTGCGTCTCTGCGGCTTAGCGGTGGTAACAGTATTGACCGGTGAGGCCGGAGAAATTTTTGGTATTCACCGCAAAGGCACGAGGGCGCAAGGCAGCGCAAAGAGTGAAGGTCCACCGACAGTCAGTAATCAGTAAATCGGTTATCGGTGGGTCGGTGGTCTGTGCCAAGAGGGCCTTGGGTTTTGGGCGTTAGGCTTTACTCTTTATTCAATCCGTGGAAATCCGTGTAATCCGTGGCGGCTCAATTTGTTTTTGGCCATTAGCATTCTTTGCGGCCATGGCGTCTCTGCGGCTTAGACCGTTTAAGCCATGAAAATTCTGGTACTCTGCGCAAGGGCACGAAGGCGCAAGGCAGCGCAAAGCCTGCATTCAGCTTTCAGCCTTTAGCTTTTAGCCTTTTGGCTGTACCACCACCTTGAAGCCTCCATAGGAAAAGCGCTTCAGGTCGAAGGGCATGTCGGTGCTCATGTTGGCGCCGTATTTCTTGGCATAATACGCCATCACTTTTTTGTTGACCGAGTCGCGGTGGGCACGGGACTTAAACACGATGAACGAGAACCAGACCACCTCGCCAGGCTTGGTCTTCGCCATTTTGGCAAACGGCA
>JAEUUD010000064.1 GCA_016787625.1 Cyclobacteriaceae bacterium | reverse complement strand
GTACCAGTATTCCAGCGCTTCACCCAATTCCTCCAGGGGCGTAGAGTCGTTGATCGGCATGATGGAAGAACGCGTCTCGTTCGTTGCTGCGTGCAAGGACACAGCCAGGTTAAACTTCACTTCATCATCGGCCATTTTCCTGATCATCTTGGCAATGCCAACAGTTGATACGGTGATCCTTTTGGAGGCCATGTTCAGTCCTTTCGGCGAGGTGACCTTTTCAATGGCTGTCAACACATTATTATAGTTCAGCAAAGGCTCACCCATACCCATGAATACGATATTGGTAAGGGGTCTTCCAAAGAACAGCTCCGCCTGCTGTTTGATGGCGACCACCTGGTCGTAAATCTCGTGAGGTTCGAGGTTACGCTGACGCTTGAGTCTGGCCGTTGCGCAGAACTTGCAAGCGAGGCTGCAGCCTACCTGCGAGGAAACGCATGCTGTGATTCTTTTTTCAGCGGGTATGAGCACGGATTCAACAATCAACCCGTCATGCAGCTTGACAGAGTTTTTGATCGTCCCGTCTTCACTGCGTTGCATGGTGTCAACCTGGATGTGATTGATGACGAAGTGACGCTTGAGAAGATCTCTGGTGGCCAGGGACAGATTGGTCATTTGTTCGAAATCCTTGGCGGACTTTTTCCACAACCACTCATACACCTGCTGGGCACGGAAAGCCTTGTCACCTTGCTGGACAAAAAACTCCTTCAACTCATCGAGTTTGAGTTTGCGAATGTCCCGCTTCGGAGCCTGCTCAGTCACTTGGCTATTTAATTCGTGTGAAGGATTTGGTCTCACAATCCTTGTTGGAAATATGTACCCGAAGGGCTGTGGAAGAAAACTCATCCATCACCAGGGTTTGTAATATGGTACCTGACTTTTTATCAAGAAGCAGTATCTCCTTTCCATTGACACGATAGCGGAAGGCGTTCATGCTCCCTCCCTTACGCGAACCGGCAGTGAAAATGCCTTCCTCCCCAGTTCCATTATTCTTGAACTTGATCACCCGCGCCACGCTGTTTCTTTCAGAAGACATGCTTTGCTTGAGTTCTTGTTCAGTAGAAGACTCAGTCATCTGACTTTCAAGGCAGGTTTTCTCGCCAATCAATTGCCACGTACCCACAATGGATTGAGCAGCGGCAGATGTTCCCGCCACGATCAAAGCCAACAACACCAATGCATATGGTTTCATAACTGCAAATTTACGAATCATTGAACTACTGCTCTTTTTGCCATCCTTCGACTGCGCTCACGCCTCCGCGAATGACTTATGACCTCACCACTAGCTTCTAGATTCCAGCTTCTGGCTTCTAGATTCCAGCATCTTCCCGCTTGCACTTTCGCCCCCTTTACCCGAATTTTCGCCCCTTACTATTTCTATGAGCAAGAGTAATGCCATCATCCTGACAGCAGGATACCTCGACAGTGATAACGGAAAAACAGCCCATGGCCTCATCAGGGGAACAGAACGGTTCAATATCCTGGGGATCATCGATGAACCAACAGCGGGCCGTGATGCAGGAGAGGTGCTTGACGGAAAGAAAAGGAATATTCCTGTGTTTACCTCCCTTCAGGACTTCGCAGGGAAATCAAAGGAGCCCGCAGAATATTGCATCATCGGTGTGGCGACAAAAGGCGGCATTCTTCCCGAAGAGCTTCGGGCCTTGCTGAAGCAAGCCATTGAAATGGGTTATGGTATTGTCAATGGCCTCCACGATTACGTGTCTGATCACCCGGAGCTGGTGGCACTCGCTAACAAAAAGGGTGTGGAGATCATAGATGTCCGCAAGCCAAAGAAATTCAAGGATCTTCATTTTTGGTCAGGAGACATTGAGCGGGTTCATTGCCCCAAAATCGCTGTGCTGGGAACTGACTGTGCGCTGGGCAAACGGACAACAACAAGATTCTTGACGGAAGCCATGCGTAAGGCCGGCTTCCGTGCGGAGATGATTTATACCGGACAGACCGGCTGGATGCAGGGCGCGAAGTATGGGTTCATTTTCGACAGCACCCTCAATGACTTTATCTCAGGGGAAATGGAGCATGCCATTGTGCAGTGTTGGGATGAAGCCAGGCCGGATATTATTTTTATTGAAGGACAATCGGGGCTTCGCAACCCAAGCGGACCGGCAGGCTCTGAATGGATCATTTCTGCGAATGCGGATGGAGCTGTTCTTCAGCACGAACCGGGACGCGTAAGGTTCAAAGGACTTGAAGACTATGCAGCCGATGTACCACATCCCAAGGATGAGATCGAATTGATCCGCATCTATGGAGCACCGACAGTTGCGCTGACGGTAAACACAATGAAACTGGACGAGAAGGAAGCGAGGGAGTATGCTGCCGCAACAGAAAGGCAACTTGGCATCCCCGTCATTTTACCGCTCGAAGATGGGGTCGATGCGCTCGTACCCATATTCAAGAAGATGATTGAAGAATCCATCGCTCAGGTATAATCAGAAGACCACCATGAAGATCAAGAACATTACCATTTGGAAGGCTGACCTTGTCAATACCAAACCATACACCATCGCATTCAAGACCGTCGACGAGGTATTAAATGCCTTTGTGGAAGTCACCCTGGAAAATGGCGTAACGGGCATTGGCGCCTGCAACCCAAGTGAATATGTCACTGGTGAGCATTTGGATCAGACGATGGCTACCCTGACCGACGCCAATGTTGATTTTCTTCGCGGCAGGGATATACGGGAGATTCATCAGCTGATCGCGGAGGTTACTGTGAAGTTCCCCAGGACCCCTGCGGCCAGGGCAGCCCTAGATATTGCCCTTCATGATGCTTTCACAAAATTCCTTGGAATCCCCCTGGTGAAGTACCTGGGCCAGAAAGTCAGGTCGATGCCAACATCCAATACCATTGGAATCAAGAGTGTAAAAGATACTGTGGAAGAAGCGGAGGACTATGTGAAGAGGGGTTTCAAAGCCATCAAGGTAAAGACTGGCAAGAGTCTGGAGGAGGACATTGAGCGGCTCGTGAAGATGCGGGAAAAGATCGGAATGAAAGCAACCATCAGGGTGGATGCCAACCAGGGATACACATCCTCTGATACCGTTGCCTTTTACGGGCGCACGCAGGCTTTGGGAATAGAACTGATTGAGCAGCCGCTACCTGCCAAGGCGGTGGATGAACTCCGGAAGTTGCCCGATGCGGTTAAGGCCGTTGTAGCGGCCGATGAATCCCTGTTGTCGCCAAAGGACGCCCTGGAGTTGGTGAAGCCACCCCGGGCGGTAGGGATTTTTAATATTAAACTCATGAAATGCGGAGGCATCTCTCAGGCACAGCAAATAGCGAACATTGGCTATCAGGAAGGTGTAGACCTGTTTTGGGGTTGTAATGATGAGAGCATTGTAAGCATCACCGCCGCCCTGCATGTGGCTTTTTCCTGTCCCAACACGAAATACATCGATCTGGATGGCAGCCTTGACCTGGCCAAAGACCTGGTGAATGGCGGGTTTATCCTGAAGGACGGCATCATGACTTGTTCAGAAAAGCCGGGCCTTGGGGTGGAAAGGATCGGCTAGGATCCTATTCCTATAACAGCCTGAAAATCAGCCACAAATCCGGCTGTCCGGTAAATCCTCCGAAACAAGGTCCTTTTTTTGATTTTCAGCCTTGGTAACTACAGGCCAGTTCCTATCTTTGCAGTCCTTTTTGCGGTACAAAACCCGCAAATCGGTTTAAAAACAGCAAAATAGGTTTAACCATGCCTGGAATAATAGGACGTAAGATTGGGATGACAAGCGTATATGGCCAGGACGGCCAGAATATCGCCTGTACCGTCATCGAGGCAGGGCCTTGTGTGGTCACTCAGATCAAGAACGAACAGACTGATGGCTACTCGGCTTTGCAATTGTCCTTCGGAGAAAGAAAGGAAAAGAACACATCCAAGCCGCTGGTAGGTCACTTCAAGAAAGCTAATACCACACCCAAGCGGGACGTGGTTGAGTTTCGTGACTTCGGCGCAGAGTTCAACAGCATTGCCGAGCTCGGCAAAGAAGTTCGTATTCAGGATGTGTTTGCCGAAGGTGATTTTCTGGATGCCGTAGGGACTTCTAAAGGCCGCGGCTTTCAGGGTGTTGTCAAACGACATGGCTTCCAAGGTGTTGGAGGTCAGACGCACGGCCAGCATAACAGGCTTCGTGCTCCTGGGTCGATGGGTAACGCCTCCTTTGCTTCCCGTGTAATCAAAGGAAAGCGCCTTCCCGGCCGTATGGGCAACGATCGCGTGAAAGTCACCAACCTCAAGGTGGTGAAGATCATGGCCGAACATAACCTGATCCTGGTCAGCGGATCTGTACCAGGCCCGAAAAACTCAACCATAATTCTGCAAAAGTGATGGACGTAGCAGTTACAACATATAGCGGTGACAAGACCGGCCGTAAAGTAAACCTCTCTGAAGAGGTATTCGGCATTGAGCCCAACGACCATGCAATCTGGTTGGATGTGAAGAGCCACCTGGCCAACAAGCGCCAAGGCACACACAAGTCCAAGCAGCGCAATGAAATCACTGGTTCTTCCAAGAAGATCAAGAAGCAAAAAGGAACTGGTGGTGCCCGTGCGGGTAACATCAAGAACCCTCAGTTTAAGGGTGGTGGCCGTGTCTTCGGTCCTACGCCCCGTGACTATAGCTTCAAACTCAACAAGAAAGTAAAGGATCTCGCACGCCGGTCAGCTTTGACCTATAAGGCGAAGGATAAGTCGATTGCCATTGTGGCCGATTTCAATTTCGACGCGCCGAAGACCAAGCAGTATGCTGCCATGCTCAAGTCCCTTGGGTTTGATGCACAGAAGACCTTGCTGGTTATTCCTCAGTCGATCAAGAACATCGTCACATCAGGAAGGAATATTCAAAATACCAAGGTGATCACTGCAGCACAGATCAATACCTACGACGTGATCCATGCCGACAAGGTGATCCTTGTTGAGAGCTCTGTTGAAAAAATCGATAGCCTTTTAAAATAAGAACCCATGAGTATCCTCAAGAGCCCCCTCGTGACTGAGAAAGTGTCGTCCCTCAACGAAAAGGGAAAGTACGGCTTCATTGTTGACATCAACGCCAACAAGGTGGAGATCAAGAATGCCGTGGAGAAAATGTATGGTGTGAATGTATCCAAGGTGAATACCATGCGTGTGATGGGCAAACAGAAAGTCAGGTTTACCAAGGCTGGTACCCTGGCCGGACAAAAGCCCAACTACAAGAAGGCCATTGTCACTCTGGCACAAGGTGAAGTGATAGACTTTTATAGCAACGTATAAATAGAATAAGCGATGGCGCTGAAAAAACTCAGACCGATTACTCCCGGCACCCGGCACAGACTGGCACCCGGCTTTGAGGACCTCACCAAGGGGCGTCCTGAGAAGTCATTGCTGACCCCGATCAAGAAGACCGGCGGTCGCAACAGCAATGGACGTATGACTATGCGCTATATCGGCGGCGGTCACAAACAGAAATCACGCAACGTTGACTTTGTAAGAAATAAGCCCGGCGTACCCGCTTTGGTCAAGTCGATTGAGTATGACCCTACGCGTACGGCCCGTGTTGCACTATTGTATTATGCTGATGGCTTCAAGTCTTATATCGTCGCTCCGCAAGGACTGAAGGTTGGACAGACGGTCATTGCTGGTGAAGATGTGGCGCCTGAAGTAGGCAACGCACTTCCGCTGACGAAGATCCCAGTAGGTACCATCATCCATAACGTGGAGATCAAGCCTGGTGAGGGTGCTTCTATTGCACGAAGCGCAGGTTCATTCGTACAGTTGTTGGCACGTGAAGGAGCTTACGCCACATTGAAAATGCCTTCTGGCGAGATGCGCATGGTGTTGTCAAGGTGTATGGCTACCGTTGGAGCAGTATCCAATCCTGACCATATGAATGAGTCAGTTGGTAAGGCAGGCCGCAGCCGTTGGAGAGGCATTCGCCCCCGCACACGCGCCGTAGCCATGAACCCGGTCGATCACCCGATGGGTGGTGGTGAGGGTAGGGCTTCCGGTGGACACCCGAGATCACGCAAGGGCTTGCTGGCGAAAGGAAAGAAGACAAGACATCCGAAGAAATATTCAGATCACCTAATCATTGCAAGGAGGAAAAAATAATGGGAAGGTCAGTTAAAAAAGGTCCATACCTCGACGCACGCCTCGGAAAGAAGGTGAGCGCTATGGAACAATCAGGAAAGAAGTCAGTGATCAAAACCTGGTCACGGAGAAGTACCATCACACCTGATTTGATCGGTTTCACCTTCGCGGTGCATAACGGAAACAAGTTCATTCCTGTCTATGTGACGGAGAACATGGTGGGTCACAAGCTCGGTGAGTTTGCGCCAACACGCACGTTCAAAGGTCATACGGGCAATAACAAGGCAGAAGCTGCGGCTTCTTAAGATTAGATGCGCATGGAAGCAACTGAGAAAAAAGTCAAGAGGTCCGTTCTCAAAAGAGAGAAACGTGACGCCGTCAAGGAGGCTGCCAAGACCGGCCCTGCGATCGCATACCTCAATGATGTGCCTACTTCACCCAGGAAGATGCGTTTGGTCGCCGATATGATTCGTGGCGAGCGCGTGGCGAAAGCCCTCAACCTGTTGAAGTATGAGGCCAAGCACCCTGCTGCACGCATGGAAAAACTCCTCATGTCGGCCATTGCCAACTGGGAGACAAAGAACAAGGATGTGAAGTTGGAAGAGGCAGACCTGTTTGTGAAAGAAGTTCATGTGGCGGGTGGTCGTATGCTGAAGAGGCTGCGCCCGGCTCCTCAGGGTCGTGCTCACCGCGTACGCAAGCGTTCGAATCACGTCACACTCGTGGTGGATAAAATGCCTGCTGAAGCGGCCAAGGAAAAGAAGGTTGTAGCAAAAGAAACCAAGGAATAATGGGACAAAAAATCAATCCTGTCGGCTTCCGCCTCGGAATTATCCGTGGTTGGGATTCTAACTGGTTCGGAGGAAAAGACTATTCCGACAAACTGGTGGAGGACCACAAAATCCGGAAGTACATCGATGCCCGGATTCAGAAAGGTGGCATTGCCAAAGTGGTGATCGAACGCACCATCAAGCGCATTACCCTAACGATTCACACAGCCCGTCCAGGCGTAGTGATCGGTAAGGGAGGCACCGAGGTTGACAAGATCAAGGAAGAGCTCAAGCAATTGACAGGCAAGGATGTTCAGATCAACATTTTTGAGATCAAGCGTCCGGAGTTGGATTCACGCCTCGTTGGCGAGTCCATCGCTCAGCAGCTTGAGGCCCGTATCTCTTATCGCCGTGCTATGAAACAGGCCATTGCCTCTTCCATGCGCGTTGGTGCTGAAGGTATTAAAGTGAAATTGTCGGGACGTCTTGCTGGTGCAGATATGGCCCGTACGGAACAATACAAGGAAGGACGCATTCCCCTGCATACTCTTCGCGCAGATATTGATTATGCCATCTCTGAAGCACAAACGGTGTATGGCAAGATTGGTATCAAGGTGTGGATTTTCAAGGGCGAGATTTTTGGAAAACGCGACCTGTCGCCCAACGTAGGCGTCGTGTCGCAGTCGGAAGGCAAGGCAACAGGCGGTCCACGTCGTGGAACTGACCGTCCGGAGCGTCGCGAAGGTCGCGGTGAACGCAAGCCTGCCGGAGATCGTGGTGCACGCGGTGAAGATCGCGGCAGAAGGAGATAAGAAAAAACAGACTAAAAAGGGTTTTCAGTAATGTTACAACCGAAGCGTACAAAATTCAGAAAGTCTCAGAAGGGCCGCGTTAAAGGAATGGCTACCCGCGGACATACCATTTCATTCGGGTCTTTCGGCCTGAAGGCAGTGGAAATGGGATTGCTCACTGCGCGCCAGCTGGAAGCAGCTCGTGTTGCCGTGACACGCGCCATGAAACGTGAAGGTCAGGTATGGATCCGTGTGTTTCCAGATAAGCCGGTAACACGCAAACCAGCTGAAGTGCGGATGGGTAAAGGTAAAGGTGCCCCGGAGTTCTGGGTAGCCGCTGTGAAGCCTGGTACCATTCTCTTTGAAGCGGGTGGCGTTACACGTGCCACAGCCCTGGAGGCCCTCAAACTTGCTGATGGCAAGCTCCCTATCAAGACAAAATTTGTAGTGGCCCGCGATTATGTTGAATAAGCTATGAAGAACACTGCCAACGAAATTAAAGACCTGACGGTCGATGAGCTGAAAGAGAAGCTCATCAGCGAGAAAGAAGCCCTGCGCAAAATGAAATTTGCACACCAGGTTTCAGCTATCGAAAACCCGATCCGCATCAAGGCCACACGCCGCATGATCGCCCGGATCAATACGATACTGCATCAGAAAGCAACGCAAAAGTAACAGCGCATGGAAAGGAACTTACGTAAGGAGAGGATCGGCAAAGTGGTCAGCAACAAGATGCAAAAGAGCATCACGATTGCTATCGACCGGAAAGTGAAGCACCCGATCTATGGAAAGTTTATGAAGAAGACCACCAAGCTCATGGCACATGATGAAAAGAATGAGGCTGGGATTGGTGACACGGTAAGGATCATGGAGACCCGCCCGCTTAGCAAGAACAAGCGCTGGAGGCTAGTGGAAGTTGTAGAGAAAGCGAAGTAATTAAGGAAACTGAAGAGTTATGATACAGAACGAAACCCGGTTGACCGTAGCAGATAACAGTGGTGCCAAAGAGGTGCTCTGTCTGCATGTGTTGGGTGGAACAAAAAGGCGCTATGCATCGGTTGGTGACAAGATTGTCGTGACCGTCAAGTCAGCCATTCCAACCAGCCAGATCAAGAAGGGCAGCGTGTCAAAGGCTGTCATCGTGCGTACCAAGAAGGAAGTGCGCAGGAAAGACGGATCATATATCCGCTTTGAAGACAATGCGGCGGTGTTGCTCAATCCCCAGGATGAGCCCCGTGGTACGCGTATTTTCGGACCGGTTGCCCGTGAACTCCGTGAAAAACAGTTCATGAAAATCATCTCATTGGCACCTGAGGTATTATAAAGTATTGAGCGAAGAAGAATATGGAAAGGAAGTTTAACAAACAGCCAAAGCTGAAGATCAAGAAGGGTGACACCGTCAAGATCATTGCAGGGAACTACCGGAGCACAGCCGATAAGGTTAACTCCGGAAAAGTACTTGAAGTATTGCTCGACAAGAACCGCGTGGTGGTGGAAGGTATCAATATGGTCACCAAGCACCAGAAGCCCTCTGCCGGCAAGCCGGAAGGAGGGATCAAAAAGACCGAAGCATCCATCCATATCAGCAATGTGATGTTGCTGGATCCCGCTTCAGGCAAGCCCACACGTGTAGGCCGCAAGCTGAACGAGAAAGGAAAGCTTCAGCGCTACGCTAAGAAAACAGGAGAATTCATTAAGTAATCAAGCCATGGCAACGCCAAGACTAAAAGAAAAGTACACCAAGGAGATCGTGCCGGCACTGAAGCAGAAGTTTCAGTACAAGTCCGTCATGCAAGTCCCCAAGATGACAAAGATCTGCGTCAACAAAGGCATCGGTGCAGCGGTAGCTGACAAGAAGATGGTTGATGTAGGTTTGGAAGAGATCTCAACGATCACCGGTCAGAAGGCTGTACCCACCCGCTCGAAGAAGGATATTTCCAATTTCAAGCTGCGCGCAGACATCCCGATCGGGGTGAAAGTGACGCTTCGTGGTTCACGCATGTATGAATTCATGGATCGTCTCATGAACGTGGCGCTTCCCCGTGTACGTGACTTCAAAGGTGTTAGCGACAAGGGCTTTGACGGACGTGGCAACTATACCCTCGGCGTGAAAGAGCAGATCATTTTCCCTGAGATTTCTATCGACAAGGTGAACAAGATCAATGGCATGGATATCACTTTTGTGACATCAGCCAATACAGATGAAGAAAGTTACGAGCTCCTGAAGGCCTTCGGGATGCCCTTTACAACAAAAAATTAACGAGAGTTAGTATGGCAAAACTGTCAATCATTGCGCGGGACAAGAAAAAAGAAAGGCTTGTTGCCCGCTATAAGAAGAAGCGCCAGGCACTGAAAGAGGCTGGCGACTGGGCAACGCTCGACAAGCTGCCCCGCAGTTCTTCAGCCGTAAGGCTCCACAGCCGTTGCAAGCTGACAGGAAGACCCCGCGGTTATATGAGCAAGTTTGGACTTTGCCGTAACCAGTTCCGCCAGATGGCGCACGACGGCAAGATCCCTGGATTGATCAAAGCCAGCTGGTAATTGACATAGATATAGAGAATAAAAACATTAGCGGCCCTTTTTGTAAAACAACATGACAGATCCCATTGCAGACTACTTGACCCGGCTCAGAAATGCCATCAAATCACGCCACCGCGTGGTGGAGGTGCCTGCCAGCAACATCAAGAAGCAGATCACGAAAGTGCTTTTTGATAAAGGCTACATCCTGAACTACAAGTTTGAGGACAGCGCCAACAAGCAGGGCATCATCAAGATTGCATTGAAGTACAACCCAGAGACCAAAGACTCGGCGATCTCAAAGATTGACCGTGTCAGCTCTCCAGGTCTGCGCCAGTATAAGCAGAATGATGAGCTCCCTAAGGTCCTCAATGGATTGGGTATTGCCATCCTGTCAACGTCAAAAGGAGTGATTACCGACAAGGAAGCGCGTGCGCTCAAAGTCGGTGGTGAAGTATTGTGTTACGTGTATTAATAGGACAACCATGTCACGGATTGGAAAACAACCTATCGCACTTCCCAACGGAGTAACCTGCACCTTCTCAGAAGGAAGCAAGAAAATCTCCGTGAAGGGACCGAAGGGCGAACTGCACCAAACCCTGAAGGGAGACTTCAAGGTGAAGGTGGAAAATGGAAACATCACCATCAGCCGCCCGTCAGAGGAAAAACCTGACCGCGCGCTTCATGGTTTGTATCGCGCACTGGTGGCCAACATGGTTACCGGCGTCAGCAAGGGATACAAGGAGCAACTTGAACTCATTGGTGTGGGTTATAAGGCTTCAGCACAAAACAATGTGCTCGAATTGAGCCTTGGATATTCGCACAGCGTGTTCCTGGCTGTTCCGGCAGAACTGAAATTGCAGGCTACCCAGGAGAAGGGTGCCAACCCGATGATTTACCTGGAAGGGATCGACAAGCAATTGCTTGGTCAGGTTGCCGCCAAGATCAAGTCACTTCGTAAAGTGGAGCCTTACAAAGGCAAGGGTATTCGGTATGTGGGTGAATATGTACGCAGAAAGGCTGGTAAGGCCGCTGCTAAATAAATAATCGTATGGCAGTAAAAACCAAAAACAGCCGCAGGGAGAGAATCAAGCGTGGTATCCGCAAGAACCTTGAAGGTACCACTGCGCGCCCCCGTTTGTCGGTCTTCAGAAGCAACAAAGCGATCTACGCTCAGATTATTGACGATAGCAAAGGCCACACCGTAGCTGCTGCTTCATCAGCTGAGCTTGCCAAGAACGCCAAGCTTAACCTGGAGAACAGCAAGTCTGTAGGTAAGAAGGTTGCCGAGAAGGCATTGGCATCCGGCGTCAAGGAAATTGTCTTTGACCGTAACGGATACCTGTACCATGGAAATGTAAAGGCTTTGGCGGAAGGTGCCAGAGAAGGCGGTTTAAAATTCTAAGCACATGACACAAAGCAACGTCAGTACAGTAAAAGCCAGCGAAATAGACCTCAAAGAGAAGGTCGTTGCCATTCAGCGTGTAGCGAAAGTGGTAAAAGGCGGGCGCCGTTTCAGCTTCGCGGCCATTGTGGTCGTAGGAGATGGCAACGGTGTGGTTGGTTATGGTCTGGGCAAGGCCAATGAAGTAACGGATGCCATCACAAAAGGTATCGACGACGCCAAGAAGCACCTAGTGAAAGTGCCGATCATCCGCGGAACGGTTCCGCATGATTCTATCGGAAAATTTGGCGGTGGATTCGTATTGCTTAAGCCTGCATCGCCTGGTACTGGTGTAATCGCCGGTGGTGCTATGCGTGCCGTGCTCGAAAGTGCTGGCGTACACAACGTGTTGGCAAAGTCCAAAGGAAGTTCGAATCCTCACAATGTGGTGAAAGCGACTTTCAAGGCATTGACCAGCATGCGGGATGCTCGTACGATTGCCCGCAACCGTGGAGTAGAATTATCAAAAGTATTTAACGGATAAGGTCATGGCAAAAGTGAGAATTACTCAAATCCGCAGCACGATCAAGCGCCCGGAGACCCAGTTGAGAACGATCCAGTCCCTTGGACTTGGAAAGCGTGACCAGTCGGTCGAGGTGGAATTCACACCCCAGATCCAGGGCATGGTCCGTAAGGTTAGTCATCTGGTCAGTGTAAAAGAACTCTAAGAACATCATGAAACTGCATACACTTAAGCCGGCATCCGGCTCCACAAAAACCAACAAGCGGCTCGGAAGAGGCCAGGGTTCTGGTGGCAGCACGGCAGGACGTGGACATAAAGGTGCCCAGTCACGCTCCGGCTATCATAAGAAATTTGGATTTGAAGGCGGTCAGATGCCTTTACAGCGCCGTATTCCGAAGTTCGGCTTCAAGAATAACAACAAGGTGTACTTCAAAGCCATCAACCTTGATGCTTTGGAAGAGCTGGCGCAGAAGACCAAAGCTTCAGCCATCAACCTTCAGGTGATGGTGGAGAACGGGATTGTCGGAAAGAATGATAAAGTGAAGGTGCTGGGACGTGGAGAGTTGAAGGCAAAGGTCGCTGTCGAAGCGCATGCATTCTCTGCCACTGCAGCAAAAGCAATTGAAAATGCTGGCGGAAGCGCCACAACGGTAAAATAAATGAAGCGATTCTTTACCACCATAAAGAACATTTTCTCCATCGAGGACCTGCGTGTGCGGATCCTGAACACGATTGGATTTTTGATCATTTTCCGCCTTGGGTCGTATATCGTCCTTCCGGGAGTTGATGCCAACGCGCTGACGGGAAATCAGGGTGGTATCTTTGATCTGCTCAATACTTTCCTGGGAGGTTCGTTCAGCCGGGCATCGATTTTTGCACTCGGCATCATGCCGTACATCTCGGCGTCCATTGTCGTTCAGCTGCTCACCGTGGCTGTTCCCCACTTCACCAAAATGCAGAAGGAAGGCGACAGCGGAAGAAAGAAGTTGAACCAATTTACACGGGTACTAACCATTGCGATTACGGCAGCGCAGTCATACGGGTACCTGAGGGCTACCATCAATACAGAAGCCATGCTCAACCCGGGCTTGTTCTGGACGGTATCTTCCATCATTATTCTTGTAGCCGGCACCATGTTCTGTATGTGGCTCGGCGAGCGCATTACTGACAAGGGTATTGGCAACGGTATTTCTATGCTGATCATGATTGGCATTGTATCACGTTTCCCGACTGCGTTGTACCTCGAAGCAACAGGCAAGGGCATGAGCGGTGCGCTGTTGTTCATCCTGGAGTTGCTGGCGCTGTTCTTTGTTGTGGTCGGCGTGATTGCGCTGACACAGGCAACCCGCCGTATTCCTGTTCAGTATGCCAAGCAAGTCGTCGGTAACAAGTTGTACGGCGGCAAGCGTGACTTCATTCCCCTTAAGCTCAACTCGGCAGGCGTTATGCCGATCATTTTTGCACAGGCGCTGATGTTTATTCCTCCGCTCCTGGCTGGCATCTGGCGCGACAGCGACATCGGTGCCTATGTGGGATCTACGTTTGCAGACTTTACTTCATGGCAGTACAACTTGTTGTTTGCCATTCTGATTTTGCTCTTCACATTTTTCTATACGGCGATCACAGTACCGTCGAATGACATTGCAGATAACCTGAAAAGAAACGGAGGTTTTATTCCGGGCATCAAGCCAGGAAAGCAGACAGCCGAATTCATTGACGGTATCTTATCAAAGATTACACTTCCGGGCGCCATCTTTTTGGCGGCAGTTGCCATCATGCCTGCTTTTGCAGTGCGTGCCGGCGTCACCCAGAACTTCGCACAGTTTTATGGAGGCACGTCGCTTCTGATCCTCGTTGGGGTTGTCTTGGACACCCTCCAGCAGATCGAAAGTTACCTGCTCATGAGACACTACGAAGGGATGATGAAGTCCGGAAGAGTAAAAGGACGTTCTCAGTTTGCGGCGGCATAAAGGTTGAATGGTTCACCTGAAGACGGCAGAAGAGATTCAGATCATGCGGGAAAGCGCCAGTATTCTGGCGAAGACCCACGGGGAAGTAGCCCGATTGATTAAGCCGGGAGTAAAAACCCGGACACTGGATAAGAAAGCCGAGGAATTTATCAGGGACAACGAGGGGATACCCTCCTTCTTGAACTACAACGGCTTTCCTGCGTCCCTGTGTATTTCTGTCAATGAGACAGTGGTACATGGGTTTCCAGGAGAGTATGAGTTGAAGGAAACAGATATTGTTACCATCGACTGCGGTGTAAAGTTCAAGGGGTACCATAGCGATGCGGCGTATACCTATCCCCTGGAAGGCGTGCGCAGTGAAGTGCTCGACCTGCTCAATCGCACCTACGATTCCCTGTACAAGGGTATCGAACAGGCGAAGGCAGGAAACAGGATTGGCGATGTTAGCAACGCCATCCAGTCTTATGTAGAGCAGTTTGGCTATGGCGTGGTGCGGGAGCTTGTGGGGCATGGAGTTGGAAAGAGTCTCCATGAGGACCCTGAAGTTCCGAACTACGGCAAGAGAGGGAAGGGGCCGAAAATTGTTCCGGGTATGGTCTTCGCGATTGAGCCGATGATCAACATGGGAACAAAGCAGGTGGTGCAGGAGCGGGATGGATGGACCATTCGGACAAGTGACCGAAAGCCGTCAGCCCACTTTGAACACACAGTAGCGATCCACGAGGACCGCACTGAAGTACTGACGACACACGAAGACATAGAGAAGAATTATTCATATAAGTGGCGAAGCAAAAGTCGATAGAGCAGGACGGAACGATTCAGGAGGCATTGTCCAATGCTATGTTTCGTGTGCAGTTGGAGAACGGCCACGAAGTATTGGCACATATCTCCGGCAAAATGCGGATGCACTATATCCGGATTCTGCCCGGCGACAAGGTAAGACTGGAGATGTCGCCTTATGATTTGACAAAAGGAAGGATAACGTTTAGATACAAGTAATATGAAGGTCAGAGCATCCATCAAGAAACGCAGCACGGATTGCAAGATCATCCGGCGTAAGGGAAAATTGTATGTGATCAACAAAAAGAACCCACGCTACAAACAGCGTCAGGGTTAATGGAAGAATAACAACGAATTATAACCAAGAAACATGGCACGTATAGCAGGGGTTGACATTCCGGACAATAAGAGGGGCGAGATCGGTCTCACCTATATCTATGGCATTGGCCGCAGGTCAGCACAGAAAATTTTGGCCCAGGCAGGTGTGAGCCTCGACAAGAAAGTGAAGGACTGGAACGATGAAGAATCCAACCAGATTCGTTCCATCATCGCCGAGAAGCACCGTATCGAAGGCTCACTCCGTTCTGAAGTTCAGCTGAGCATCAAGCGCCTGATGGACATCGGATCATACCGTGGACTCCGTCACCGCAAGGGTTTACCTGTACGTGGTCAGAAGACCAAGAACAACTCGCGTACCCGCAAAGGCAAG
>JAEUUD010000063.1 GCA_016787625.1 Cyclobacteriaceae bacterium | reverse complement strand
GGTACGTCATGACATCTAATGGGTTGGACACGACAATGATGATGGCGTCGGGGGAATGCTTGACAATATTCTCGGTGACCGACTTAACGATGCCGGCATTGGTTCCTATCAAGTCATCGCGGCTCATCCCAGGCTTGCGTGGCAGACCTGAGGTAATGACCACTACATCAGAGGCGGCTGTCTTCGAATAATCATTGGTGGTACCCACCGTCCTGCTGTCGTAGAGGTCGATCGGTGCCTTTTGCCAGATGTCCAGGGCCTTGCCTTCGGCAATTCCTTCCTTGATGTCAACAAGAACAATCTGGTTGGCTACCTCGCGATAAGCCAGCACATCCGCACACGTAGCGCCAACATTTCCGGCGCCGACAACAGTTATTTTCATGGATTTCTAATTTTTGGGTTGAGGTTAAAATGATTGGTTCATTTCAAACCTTTTTTCGCGGCGCAAGTTATCAATCCCCTCAAGAAAGTAAAAGAAATGACCGGCAGTTATTGACGAACGGTGATTTAATCCCCGGTCTGTATCCATCATCAAAAAGAAACCCCGGCGGTGAGGCCAGGGTTTACAAAATCCTTGTTGATTCCAACTACCGTTAAGGCTTCCTGGTCAGTCCCCAGAATTTCTGAAAGGCGAGAAATTGACCAGGATTTTTCTCTTCATAATCGCTATGATCCTTCGGCTCCTTTTGGTTCCAGGTCATGCTTACGTTGCCGATATAATTCTTTACCTCAAATGTACCGATACCAGTGATCGTAACTTCCATATCCGATTCGTTGACACTTATCGGGAAAGAGCCGAACGAAGTTCCACCTGAGTCCTTGACCTCCACCTCTGCACCCGTAATCGTCAGCGTAGCATTCAGCAGATCTGGCTCCGGTGCACGTGGGGTAATGATACCAACACCTTCTTCCCATTCAGTTCCCTCGGAAGGATTGATAATCCAGGATCCCGAAATGGCTGACAAGGAAAATGCTACCGAAACAGGATCATCCTTCTTACAAGAAACGAGTCCTACAATGCTTATAAGCATGAGCATGGACCCATAACTAATTATTTTTCTCATATGTGTTTTTTGTTTCAAAATGCTATGCGAAAAGCAACTTGTGAAGCCGCTTTTTGCGGATCAGCCTTCAACGTTCACGAGATGAGGATTCTTTTTGCGGGCTTGAATGGAGGCCGCTGGCTATGCCCTTTATTTCAGGTGCATTCTAATAATTGAGGTGGTTCCCTGACCCACCTTATATCGATCATCCACACGGTACCCAGCCACCCACAGAATGGCATCAGCTGAGGTAACGACGGTGACGCGGTTCTTTTCCGTTAAGGGAACTTTTTCGTCGATCAGAAAGTCACTGACCTTCTTTGACTTCTTCATACCAAGTGGAACGAAACTGTCGCCGGGACGCCAATGTCTCCACACCAACGGGAACTTCACTTTCGCGGCGTCGAGCGTAACCTCCTCCTTGTCGGTAGAAATGTCTCTCCCCTTCGCACGGTGGATGGTGAGGACCCACGGCCCCAGTCCTGCTTTGTCCTGACCTTCTTCGATCAATACTTCGGGGAACGCTTCTTCAAGAGGCGACACAATAATATACTCACGATCGATCACCGCCTGGTGTGTTTCTGACAAGAACCTCGCACCGGGCTGACCAGACATGGATTCAACCAATTGCTTACACCGCTCCCACTCAAACCCGAACGGCTTGAGCCATTCATAGCAAACAAAATCGGGGTAGCGAAGTAATCCGAGAAGATTCTTATCAATAAAGAAGTCACGGCCTTCCATGCGGGTGATCGAATCGCGAAGCTGCCCCAGTCCTCGTTGCATCTGCTCGGCCGCGCCCGAAAGCTTTGCGCGGGATTCTCCAAATGTCTTTTCCAGAGAAGGGTTGATCTCCTTCAGTCGCGGGATGATCTCATGACGGATAAAGTTGCGTTGGTAAACTGTTGTCGTGTTGCTGGCATCCTCACGCCATTCTACATTGGATTCCAAGGCATATGCTTCAATCTCTGATCTTGAAGCAAACAGCATGGGCCTGATGACGCGGTCATTCTTTACAGGAATTCCGGTGAGCTGATCCAGCCCGGCACCGTTGGTCCATCGAAGCAATACGGTTTCCAGATTATCATTAAGATGATGCGCGGTGGCAAGCCAATGATACTTCTCGGATTCAAGGAGCTCGTTGAACCACTCATACCGAAGATCCCTGGCTGCCATCTGGATGGAAACCTTCTTTGATTCGGCATAGTTCTTGGTATTGAAGCGCTTACCATAGTAGCTAATACCATGCTTTTTACAATATGCCTCAACAAATGCTTCGTCTCCATCAGAGTCCTTTCCACGGAGGGAAAAATTCGCATGCGCGACGCCTATGGGAAAGCCTCCTTCCCTGAACAAATGAAGCATGACCATCGAGTCGAGGCCTCCGCTGACGGCCAGCAGCACCCGGTCGCTGGTTCCGGCAAGGTCATGGGTGGCAATATGGTCGAGGAAGCGCGACAGCATCTTCTCAAAATTATCAAAACTCCGCCGGTCTGCGGGGCTTTTCTAACTTTGCCGCGGAAATGAAGCAATTCACCTTATTCATACTGCTTATGTTGGCGGCCTCTGAAGGAATGGCCCAACGCAAGGTGAAGCTGAAGAACGCCGAGACCCTGAAGGGCTCCATGCAAAATGGTGTGCGCGTCGACTGGGTCGTAGGCAAGGTGGTCTTCGAGCAACAGCAAACCACCATCTACTGTGACTCCGCCATCTTTGACAGGGCCAAAAATTCCGTTGAAGCCTATGGGCATGTGAAAATTACAGAGGGTGATTCGGTGACCGTCACCGCCGCGCGTCTTACCTACGACGGAAATACAAAGATTGCCTACCTCCGGAAAAATGTTGTCTTCAATAAACTTCAAACAGCAACGCTTTACACCGACTTTCTGGACTACGACAGGAAGCGAAACATGGCCAAGTACTTCAACAGCGGCAAGCTGGTCGACAGCACCAACACCCTGACGAGTAAGAAGGGATACTATGATCTCAAAGCCAACCTGGCTTCGTTCAAGACCGATGTCGTAGGGGTGAACAAGGAGAACACGATGCGATCGGATACCCTCCAGTACCATTCGCGCAGCAAGGTCATCTTCTTCAGGGCCTACACCGAAGTAAAGGACAAGGAAGGTCGTACCGGCTACTACGAACATGGGTTTTACGACACCAAATCAAAAACGTCTGACCTCGCGCAGGGAGATTTTGAAACCACCAACTACAAGCTGAAAGGAACAAAGCTTTTCCTCGATGATGTTCGCAAGTTTTACCGCGCCGCCGGCAATGTTGTGCTGACATCCAAAGAAGAGAACATGCACATCTATGGCGATGACGGGTTCTACGACAAGAAGAACATGATCTCCAAGGTGTATGGCCACGCTTATGTGGCGCGTGTGACCGAAGAATCTGACACGCTCTTCATATCGGCTGACACGTTGGTCTCCATCGACAGCAATGACCCCGCCAGGAAACGTCTCCTCGCGTACCATAATGTGCGGATATTCAAGAGCGATCTGCAAGGGAGATCAGACTCCCTGGCTTATCACGCCAAGGATTCTACCATTTACTTCTATGGCGACCCTGTACTCTGGACCGACGATAACCAGATGACAGCTGATTCTATCCGCGTACTACTGGTGAAGAAGAAAATCAACAAGATCTACATGGTGTCCACTGCTTTTGTTGCCTCAGAAGACTCCCTGAAGAACTTCAATCAGATCAAGGGCAGGAAAATGACCGCTTTTTTTGACGATAAGAACATCCGTCATGTGAACGTGGAGGGCAATGGTGAGAGCATCTACTTCGCCCTGCAGCAAATGGGAGAAGAAGACTCCACTAAAGTGACCATTGTCTCGGGGATGAACAAGATCATCTGCAGCAATATGAAGATCAACTTCAAGACCGGCAAAATTGATAACATCAGTTTTTATGTAAAGCCGGACGCCTCCTTTATTCCTCCGCACGAACTCAAAAAAGAAGAGACCATACTCCGCGGCTTTACCTGGCGGGCGAATGCTCGCCCCACAAGGGGTACGGTGGTTCAGCGTAAACCTTAGATAACGCGGAACCCGCAATCGTTAGCATACTCTAATCCTGATTTTTATTGCAATTCCTTTGCCTTTGCTTGACCTTTGCCGTATATTTTCAATTGAGTAAGTGTGTGTGTATGATGCGGATTGCCTGTTTAATGTTCCTGTTGCTTGGCGCCTTTGGCGTCTCCGCCCAGGGAATTGAATGGCTCGATCGGCAGGAGAATTACCAGGCCGGCCTGGGCCAAAACACACGCATCCCCATCAGGATCAGAAATACTTCCGACCGCGCCCAGACGTTCATCATCCGGAAAGCCGCCGCTGACCTTGGAACGAACCAAAAGGGCTACTTCTGCCTTGGCGATGAATGCTATGACCCGATGATCGACCAGGTCACCAAAAAACTGGAACCTGGGGAGGTTGTCAGTAACCTCGTTTTTGTTGTGGAAACAGGGCTTTCGGCAACTTCCAACTCATTCCGGTTCGAAGCTTTTCCAAAGGGAAGCCCAACCATGGGCCTGGAGCACAACTTCTTGCTGAGCATTGAAGAGAAGCATGCAAAGGCATTCGTATTCCAATCCCGGGAAATCATCATCCACGACGTATATCCTAATCCTGTCACAGACCACCAGGCCTATCTTAACTATAAGCTCAACGATGATGCCATCAAGGCCAAGGTGGTGATCCATAACATCCTGGGAAGCCCTGTAGGTGATTATGAACTGCCCTCTTCCGAGACCCGCGTGAAGATTCAGGCTGAGGAGCTATCCTCCGGCGTTTACTTTTACACCGTATACCTCGACAACGTGGGGGTGCTCACCCGTAAGCTCGTTGTAAGGAAATAATCCACTCTTTTTGACGTTTCAGGGGTGGTCAATAAACGGATGCCAGCACGTGTTTAGCCTTGATTTCACATGTGTAGCCCGTATCGTATATTTGCGCCCTTCTTTATGGTAAGAACAGCAAAGGTTGGGGTGGGTTTGGTCGTTTGCGTGCTGCTGGCCACTGGCTGCAGCAAATTCCGCAAGCTCCAAAAGAGTGAAGACTGGCGTATCAAGTACGACGCCGGGCTCAACTACTATAACAAGAAAGACTACTACCACACAGCCATCCTTTTTGAGGAAATCCTGCCCATCGTGCGGGGCCTTCCCGAAGGAGAAAAGGTTGAATTCTCCCTGGCATATTGCCAGTATTACGAAAGGCAGTACCTGTTGGCATCCAACCAGTTCAGGGCATTTTATGAGACATACGGGCGGAGCGCCCAGGCCCAGGAAGCCTACTTCATGTATGCCTACTCTTTGTACGTCGTTGCGCCCGGATCTAACCTGGACCAAACGAGCACGATTGAAGGCATGAACGCCATGCAGAACTTTATCAATCAATATCCCGACAGTGAGTTTAGGGAGAAAGCCAATCAGGTGATTATTGAAAGTCAGCAAAAGCTTGAAAAAAAGGGATACGACAACGCCCGGCAGTATCTCAAAATCAAGAGCTACAAGGCAGCCGTTATTGCTTTCGACAATTTCAAAAGGAACTTCCCGGATTCGCATTACCTGGAGGAGCTAGCCTATCTGAAAGTCGTGGCCGAATTCAGGCTCGCCGAACAAAGCTTCTCTACCCTTCAAGTCGAGCGGTACAACAGTGTCATTATCTTTTATCAGGAACTGGTCGACAATTTTCCGCAAAGTGATTACCTGAAAGATGCTGAAAAGCTGTACTCTGAAAGTCAAGCTAAAATAAACAAACTTAAAAACGATAACTCTTAACGTCCCATGGCTAACCAACCATCTATCATTACCCGCGATGTTGATAAAATTGCCGCTCAAACCGGCAATGTTTACCAATCTGTTGTCATCATTTCAAAGCGTGCACGCCAGATTGCCATCAATATCAAGGAAGAGCTTAACAACAAACTTGCTGAATTCGCTACAACCGTCGACAACCTCGAAGAAGTATTTGAGAATCGTGAGCAGATTGAGATCTCCAAGTTCTACGAACGCCTGCCCAAGCCGACAACAACGGCCCTGGAAGAATTCATGGAAGGAAAAATCATGTACCGCCAGCGTACCGAAGAGGTAAAGCCGGCTGTATGATATGCTGACAGGGAAGAAAATCCTGCTTGGCGTCACCGGAAGCATCGCCGCTTACAAGGCTGCGCACCTGGTACGACTGCTGGTCAAACAATCAGCAGAAGTCAAGGTGATCATGACGCCGTCGGCATTGGATTTTGTCACTCCCCTTACTTTCAGCACGCTCTCCAAAAATCCTGCACTCTCCTCCTTCCAGGCTACCGACACAGGTACCTGGAACAGCCATGTTGAGCTAGGCTTGTGGGCGGATGCTTTCGTGATCGCTCCCGCAAGCGCCAATACGATTGCACACATGGCGCAGGGACTGTGCGACAATCTCCTGCTGGCATCGTACCTCTCCGCCCGATGCCCGGTCATCATCGCTCCGGCCATGGATCTCGATATGCTGGCACATCCGGCCACCCAGACCAACCTGCAGACCCTGCAAGAACGCAGCAATCATCTCATTCATACCAATAAAGGAGAACTCGCCTCCGGATTGCATGGAGACGGACGTATGGCAGAGCCTGAAGAGATTGTAGCCTGGCTTGACCAGTTCTTCCATTCAAAAAAAAAGTTCAGCGGTAAAAAGGCACTCGTAACTGCAGGCCCCACATACGAAGCAATCGATCCTGTCCGTTTTATTGGGAACAACTCGTCGGGTAAAATGGGATTTGCCATCGCTAATGCACTGGCCGAACAGGGTGCACAAGTAGACCTGGTCACAGGGCCTACACACGAACGTCTTCACCATCCTTCCGTGACAATTCACGCTGTGGTATCTGCAGATGACATGCGTGATGTATGTGTCAAACTCTTTCCTGCCATGGATATTGCTGTCCTTTCTGCGGCCGTGGCAGATTACAAGCCAGCAACAAAAGCAGATCAGAAGATTAAAAAGACTGACGGTCCTCTTGTGCTCGAACTCACCCGCACGCCGGATATCGCAGCCGAGCTGGGTAAAGTAAAAAAGCAAGGACAAGTGCTGGTGGGGTTCGCCCTGGAGACAGAAAATGAACGCGCCAATGCCGAGAAAAAATTGGAGGCGAAAAACTTTGACTTTATCGTACTCAATTCCCTCAACGACCATGGCGCCGGCTTTGGCACACCCACCAACAAGATCGAGATCATCAGCCGTCACAATGGAAGCACAAAGTTTCCTCTCAAGTCAAAAGCAGAGGTAGCCAACGATATCCTTCAAACAATTTCTTCATCCCATGGTTAGGCTGATTGCCATTAGTCTCCTTTCAATGCTTTCCCTGGCTGCTGCTGGCCAGGAGCTCAACTGCAAGGTGACGATCAATGCCGATCAGATTCAGACTTCCGACAGGGGCATCTTCAAGGACATGGAGCGCAACATTGCCAACTTCATGAACACCCGGAAGTGGACAAATGATACGTACAAGAATTACGAACGCATCAACTGCGCCATTTTTCTCAACATCAGCAGGATGCCATCCATCGGGTCTTTCATGGCAAGTGCACAGATCACTTTGGCCAGACCCGTATACAATTCCAACTACGAATCGGTACTGCTCAATTTCGCTGACCGCGAATGGGAATTCGAGTACATCGAATCACTGCCGCTTGAGTACAACGACAATGCCTACATCAGTAACCTCACCTCCATACTGGCATATTATGCATATATCATCCTGGGAATGGATTACGATTCGTTCAGCGAACGTGGCGGTGACCCCTTCTTTCAAAGTGCGCTGATGGTTGTGAACAATGCCCAATCCTCCAACAGGCCAGGATGGCAGTCCATCGGAAGCACCAGAAACCGTTACAACCTCATCGAAAACATCAACAACCCCCAGATGGCCGAATTGAGGAAAGGCATCTATAAGTACCACCGCCAGGCGCTTGACAACTTCGACAAAAAACCTGATGAAGGTCGTCAGACAATCCTGAATGTCCTGAAATCCATACGGAACGTCTGGCAGATCTACCCCAGTTCTATCTATGTAATCACCTTCTTTGATTCCAAATCCAATGAACTGGTCAATGTCTTTTCAGAAGGCAACCTTAGCGTTCGACGGGAGGCGTATGATATCCTTACCGTCGTCGATGCTAAAAGAAATACCTACCAGAAGATTATCGCCACAAATTAATTTCCCTTGCCTAATTTTGGTCAGATGCTCAGCCGGCTGACCATACAGAACTACGCCCTCATACGTGACCTCGAGATGACGCCATCCGAGAAGCTCACCGTGATCACCGGTGAAACCGGAGCGGGAAAATCCATCATGCTGGGTGCCATTGGACTGCTGCTTGGCAACCGCGCTGACACCAAGGTGTTATGGGATGAGTCGCTCAAGTGTGTCACTGAAGCGCAGTTTGAGATCAAACCCTACGGCTTGAAGAGCCTGTTTGAAGAACACGACCTGGACTACAGCCATCAGTCGGTATTGCGACGCGAGATCAGCGCCGGAGGCAAGAGCCGCGCATTCATCAACGATACACCGGTAACCCTTGATGTGATGAGGGAAATCGGCAGCCGCCTCATGGATGTCCATTCCCAGCATGAAACCCTGGAGCTTGGCACGCACCGCTTTCAACTTAACCTGGTTGACAGTTACGCCGGCAATGAAGGGATCAGGAATTCGTATCATGATGCCTGGAAAGAGTTTCAGGGTGCCCGGTCGGAGCTTGAGCGATTGACCGCTGAGTCCGGTAAACTGAAAGCCGAATCTGACTTCATCAACTTCCAGCTGAAAGAACTGGAGATGGCCGCCTTTTCAGAAAATGAACAAGAACGGCTGGAGTCTGATCTCAAAGTGAGTGAACATGGTGAAGACATCAAAACACGTCTCAACCAGGTCATCACCCTCATCGGTCAAAATGAAGGTGGTGTGCAATCGTCGTTAGCGACAGCCCTTTCCCTGCTACAGCCCATCCGCACCTTCTCTCCCGCCCTGGAGCAGCTTGCTTCAAGGATCAATGTCCTTCGCATTGAACTCAAAGACATCGAACAGGAAGTTGAAAGGGAAGAAGAAAGTATGGAAGTTGATCCAGAAAAAACAAAGCATATCCAGGAAAGGCTTGATCTGCTGTACGGACTGCTTCAGAAACACCGTGTGACAGACATCCGTGACCTTCTTGGATTGCAGGCGCAGTTTGCCGAGCAGGCCCGGAAGACCGCCAACGTTGATGAGGAACTTGCCCGTGCGAATCAACGTCATCAAAAAGCCAGCAGTCAATTGAAGGACTGGTCGGTGAAACTTCGCAAGTCAAGGGAGTCCACTTACACATCACTTGCAAAGGACCTCACTGCGTTGCTTAAGCCATTAGGGATTCCGTTGGCAGTCATTGAGGTTGCCAGTCATGCGGTAGAACCGGGCCCTCATGGTGCCGACCAGGTGGAGCTTCTCTTTAGTGCGAACAAAGGTGTGCCGCCGAAGCCTCTTGAGGCCGTAGCTTCTGGTGGAGAGTTTTCGCGTCTGATGTTCTGCGTGAAATATGTCCTTGCAGAAAAGTCATCACTGCCTACCCTTGTGCTGGACGAAATTGACACCGGGGTCTCCGGGGAGATTGCCATTCAGCTGGCAACCATGATGCAGAAGATGGCCAAACGCCACCAATTGATTACCATCAGTCACCTGCCGCAGATTGCTGCCCGGGGTGACAGGCACTTCCTTGTTTACAAGGACAATTCAAACACAAAAACCAGCACAGAAATCAAGACCCTGACCGAGGATGAGCGTGTCGATGAGATTGCCAAGATGATCGGCGGATCAAAACCCTCCACCCTGGCCAGGGAGAATGCTCGGGAATTGCTGGGGGTGTAAAACCTGAAATTGGATTTTCTTTTCCAAATGCCTACTTTGTATCAGACCATTTAGTCCATGTTATGAATATTTTTGTTGCAAGCCTCAATTTCAAGACCAAGCAGGAAGATCTTCAGAAGGCATTTGAAGCCTACGGCACAGTGAGCTCTGCCAAGATCGTCACTGACCGGGTCTCTGGCAGATCAAAAGGATTCGGTTTTGTGGAAATGCCTAATGACGATGAAGCCATGCGCGCTATCGCCGGGCTTAATGAAACCGAACTCGACGGACGACCCATTGTTGTCAAGCAGGCCAACCCGCGTTCCGAAAACCCCGGATCACGCTAATTATCAGGCGAATCGCCATCCATCAATTTCACCGCTACCCTTCGGTGACAGGAAATGTATTTGACCTGCGTAGGCCAGTCATTATCTTGCCTGTAAACCAACCTTTGTGAACGACCTCCTCTCAAAGACCAAACTCGTCGGCCTGTTTCTTGGTCCACTGCTTTTCATCATTATCCTCAACACGCTTGAACCGGGCACCTTGTCCGAAAAGAGCATCGTGGTCCTTGCTCTCGGCGCATGGATGGTTACCTGGTGGGCAACGGAAGCGATGCCTATTCCCATCAGTGCCCTGCTTCCCATGATCGTGTTTCCCCTGATGGGTGTCTCCAGTGTGCGCGAAGCTTCGGCGCCTTATGGTGACCCTGTCATCTTTCTTTTTATGGGAGGATTTATTCTTGCCCTTGGACTTGAGCGGCATAACCTGCACCAACGTATCGCCTTGAGTTTGATCCGCCTCACCGGCACAAGCGGCAACGGCATCATCCTTGGCTTTATGCTGTCAACAGCGCTGATCAGCATGTGGATCAGCAATACGGCGACGGCCATCATGATGCTCCCCATCGCTGCTTCTGTCACGACACTGCTGGCAACCGAAATGGGTAAGCAGGATGACCCACGATTCAAGAAGTTTGCCACCGGACTCATGCTGGCCATTGCATACGCCGCAAGCATCGGCGGCATGGCAACCATCATCGGAACACCTCCCAACGTGGTGATGGTAGGATACATGAAGAGATTCTATGACCTTGACGTGAGCTTTACCAGCTGGATGATAGTCGGGATTCCAATGATGACCTTTGCCCTCGTGGCCTGTTACTTACTCATCACCCGGGTACTCTTTGTCAACAAGCTTCCTTCCATCGAAGGCTCACGGGAACTGATTCAGCGCAAGTACCAGGAATTGGGACGCTTGAAGAAAGAAGAGAAGCTTGTACTCACCGTATTCTCCATTACCTGTTTCTTCTGGATATTTCGTCAAAACCTCAACGGCCTGCTGGGTAAGAATCTTCTCGACGATACCACCATTGCCATGGCCGGTGGCGTGCTGATGTTTCTTATTCCTATCGATTTCAAGAAACAGAAATTTCTCCTTGAATGGGGAGACATGAAAGAACTGCCTTGGGGAATTCTCCTCCTCTTCGGAGGCGGACTATGCCTCGCCGACGGCATGGAGAAGTCAGGCCTGGTTCAAATGGTCGGTACCTATTTCTCTTCGCAAAAAGATGTTGATCCAGCTCTGCTGATTTTCACACTTACCGCCATTTCAATGGGGCTCACCGAGTTGATGAGCAACGTAGCGCTTATAACCATTTTTGTCCCCGTCGTGTTCGGCATTGCCGACGGTTTTCAGATCAACCCGATATGGCTGGCCATGCCGGTGACTTTCGCCGCCAGCTGCGCTTTTATGATGCCCATCTCGACACCACCCAACGCGGTGCTGTTTGCTTCAGGTTACATCCGTATGACCGACATGATCAAAACAGGTTTCTTTCTCAACCTGGCTTGCCTGGTGATCATCACGATCCTGGGAATTACTGTTGTCCAATGGATCTTCTGAAAAACAAAATGCCCCGGCTTTCGCAGGGGCATTATTTTGAATAAGGTTGTTTTACTATGACTGTTTTTTGCGGCTTTCTTCGAAGAAGTAAGACAAACCAAGGCCCAATCCGCCAAAGATGAAAAGCATGGAGAAATAACCTGTCTCCTGCATGTTATACATCTCATCGAGCCAGTATCCCATCAGGAAGCCAATGCCGACACCGATCAGAAGAAATGACCACCTCAGGGTTCCGCCGCCGTTGACGCGGTCCTTCTTGAAAAGGTCTGGCGCTACACCCTTTTCAATCATCGACATGCGTTCGATGTTCTCGAACTTGCGGAGGTAGACGACCATAATAAAGGCCCCCAGTGTTATAATGATGGGCAGCAGGATGCCAAGAACTGCCGGTAATATTTCATTTTCTTCCATAATTTCTTTGTTTTTCCTCTTTGACGCAGGGGGACAGGCTAGCGGTTACAGCAGGGTGTCAAAATTCCTGACTATTTTCAATCAGCCTGCAATATGTAACTTCAACCGCAAACAAGGCGTCCAAGGGCTGTGATTTCTCTACAGGAAGAAAATGACTTGATCGACCAGATCCTGGGCGGTAAACAAGAGGCATATGCCCGGTTGGTGGACAACTATAAGAGTTATGCGTATACCATTGCTTTGAAAATCCTCAATAACAGGCCTGAAGCCGAAGAAGCTGCACAGGACGGATTCATCAAGGCATATCAATACCTCAAGTCATTCAACCGGAAAGCAAGATTCTCCACCTGGCTCTACCGCATCATCTTCAATACTGCTATCAGCTACAAGAGGAAGAACCGGGTACAAATGGAAAGTATTGAGCACAATGACCGTGGTGAAGAAAGCAGGGAATCTGATCTGGAGCGAAGCGACAAGGAAGTATTCATCGCCAGAGCGATGGAACATCTTAACGAAGCAGACCGGCTGGCTATCCAGTTGTATTATATCAAGGAGTTCAGTCTCGATGAAGTCGCTGAGATGATGGGGCAAAGGGTCAACACATTAAAAGTAAGGGTCCACCGTGCCCGTCAGCGGTTGGCAGATGAACTGACAAAAATTTTAAAGGAAGAAGCATTAACTTTATAGGGTATGGAGAAGATCACCACCTTTCAGGAAGACAGCCTCCAGGATTTCCTCGACGGAAAACTTGAAGGGCCTGCGCTTCAACAACTAAAGCACGAGCTGGCATCCTCTCCTGCTCTCCAGCATCGGCTTGAAGAACTTCGTCGGCTGCATCAGTCACTGAGTAAGCAATCCCTTCAGTCTCCTTCATCAGGCTTCGTAGCCCAGGTCATGAAAAACCTTGGACAAGTATCAAGGTCAGCATATCCATCACCCAGGAACGGGATCATGCTGCTCCTCGGTGTCATGGTGGCTACAGGCATGCTTGTCATCATGATCAGTGCGGGTGTATTCGATCAGATCGGCGGCCTTATCAGCCTCGAACAACTTTCACCGGTGAAGAAGTACATACAACCTTCATTGCCTTCCCTTCCCATCAACGGCAAACTCATTATTCAATTGCTGGTCGGCATCAACCTGATTCTCGCATTCATCGTACTGGACCGTACGGTGCTGCGCCCGTTCTTTCAAAGACGCGCAGGGAATCAGTGGACGTGAGAATAAAAGTTAAGAACTAAGAACTAAGAATTAAGAGTTAAGAATGAGAAATGGATTCAGATTCTGTCTCCTGCCTCCTGTATTCTTAAAGCACCATTTTAATTTCCTGCAGTGAATAGGATTTTGTTGACGTCTTTGTTTCCACACAAAGCCGGCCGTATTCATCAATGCCAATGATGGTACCAATAAATGACTGACCACCGGCCTCAAAGGCCTGCGGCTGGCGATAGCGATACAGCGAATTCAGGTATGCCTGCCTGAGCACATGAACGGCTCCCGACCGTAACTGTAGATACCACGCCTCTAAAGAAGTCAGCAGTCGAATCAGCACATCCTCAAGACTTAACGCCGACTGGAGCAACAGTGTCAGTGACACGGCGTGCTCATTGACAAACTCTCTTTGATTCACATTGATGCCGATGCCCACAATGGCTTCCGAGAGGTTAGCTCCTACGGATTGATTCTCAATCAGTATTCCTCCCACCTTTTGGTCACCAATCATGATATCATTTGGCCACTTGAGTGAAACAGTCCGGGAAACCAGATGCGTAAGCCCTTCTGCAATACCAAGAGCGACAGCCATATTCAGTTGAAATTGGTCCCGGGCCGCCAGGAACTTTGGCTTGAGCAAGACAGAGAAAGTGAGATTTTCCTTTGGCTTCGCTTCCCACTGATTGCCTCGCTGTCCTCTGCCCATGGTCTGGTTGTCGGTGATCAACACCAAACCTTCAGGCAAGTCTGCATGTCCGGTGAGGTCGGCGAGTGATGAATTTGTTGAGTGACATTCTGGCACATAAATGAGCTTTTGGCCCATGAAAAGGGTATTGGCAGGGATTTTATACAAGGTATTTTACTTAGTTTTACGCGCTGTAATAAACCGAAGATAGTGAATGGCGAAGAGAAGGAAGGCTGACCAATCGGAAAGGTTAAGCCAGCTGGTGGTGAAGGGGATGCAGGAGAAGAAAGCCACACAAATCGTCGTCATGGACCTTCGCCAGGTGAAGAATGCAGTAGCGGACTTCTTTGTGATTGGCACAGGCAATTCGGACAAACAGCTTGATGCCATTGCAGGTTCCATCGGTGATGAAGTTTTCAAGGGTTTGAAGGAAACCCCGTGGCACACGGAGGGAAAAAAGAATAAAGAATGGATGTTACTCGACTATAGTACCGTGGTGGCCCACGTCTTCCGCAAGGACTTGCGGAGCTTCTATGCCCTGGAAAAGCTTTGGGGGGACGCGGAAATCACAGAAATAGAATAGGAACCTATTCATCATGAACACGTTAAGGAAGGACATTACAAAAAGAAGATAAGCAGCATGCCTGACAAGGAAAGAAAAGATATGAATCAGCCAAGGATGCCGCGGCCCAATTACCAGATATGGATTATTCTGGCATTGGTCGCCGTCGTCGTTGGCGTCAGTTATTTCAGCAAGACCAGTGAGTTAAAAGAGGTGCCATCAAGCCGGTTTGAAGATATGGTGCAAAGTCACGATATCAAGAAGCTGGTACTTCTCAGAAATGAGCAACAGGTCAACATTACGCTCACCAGTGAAGCGCTCAGAAATGCCAAGTACAGGCAGGAGCTTGAGAAAGGTCCTTTTGGAATCAACAACGCCGGCCCTCACTATAAACTGAAAATTGGTTCCATCGATCAGTTTGACCGGTACTACAAAGAACTCAAAGATCGCATGCCCAGGGAACAGCGCGTCGACATTGAGTATGACGACAGCAGTGACATCACTGGCGTCCTCTTCAATTGGGGATTCCTCTTCCTCCTTCTCTTTGGCTTCTGGCTGCTCATGCGGCGGATGACAGGAGGTGGCGGTCCCGGCGGACAGATATTCAATATTGGAAAGTCAAAAGCAGCCCTCTTCGACGCTGAAAGTAAGGTAAAGATCACGTTCGAAGATGCAGCCGGCCTTGATGAAGCCAAGGTAGAGATCATGGAGATCGTGGAGTTTTTGAAGAACCCTTCAAAGTTTACGAAGCTTGGTGGTAAAATTCCCAAAGGCGCCCTTCTCGTAGGCGCCCCCGGAACAGGAAAGACGCTGCTGGCGAAAGCGGTGGCCGGTGAAGCCGGTGTGCCTTTTTTCTCCTTGTCAGGATCAGACTTTGTCGAAATGT
>JAEUUD010000062.1 GCA_016787625.1 Cyclobacteriaceae bacterium | reverse complement strand
CGTATGCATGACGGATGACACGCCTTAAGCCAAGGCTTCTGGCAAGCTTGAGAGCGCCCACGAGGTTTGTCTCAGCGCTCTTCATGTCATTGCGCCGCAGGTGGGCATGGCCGATGATGGCCATGATCGATGCCTTCGCGATCTGATTGTTGGTGCCGCCGGCCAGGTCCAGGGCCGTGTTGAAATACCTCATGGCGGTCTTTGGATTTTCTATAGCGTAGCATTCGCCAATGTTGGAGATGATGCGGGGAAAATTGATGGGGTCAACCGAATGAAGCTTGCCGAAGTCGAATGCCTTGTTGTACAGGACCAGCGCGCTGTCCTGGTTGTTGTCGATGAACTGAATGACGCCCATCAGGTTGTAAATGCTGCAAAGGAGTTCCCAGTTTTTGCCGCTCTCCGCGAGCGCGACAGCCTTCGTGATCGACTCCCAGGCTTTTTCCTTTTCGAGGACATCCATGTATCCCCGTGCAAGGACATATTGGCTTTCGGCCTGCAGGTCGATGTCTTCCTGCCGCTGTCCGATGTCCAGGGCTTCCATCGCTTGTTGAACCGCCAGGTCGTTGTCGCCGAGCGTCCAGTAGCTGAACCCGAGTTGATTTTTGGCTCCTGCCTTGCCTTCAGGGTAATTGAGCTGCTGCGAAAGCAACAGTGCCCGGTCGGCATACTTCATCGACAGCAGTGGATTGATCCATTGGTGATCCTTGCTGAGCCGTATCAGGGCCCGCACAGAAGCGGTGTCCCTGCCCGTGGTGTCGGCAGGATGCTGCGCCTGCGAACAGAAAGCGGCACAACCAGTCAACATCAGCAACAGGACACGTCTCATGCCGGAAAGATAGCACGGACGACGGGAATCGACCTAGTCCTCTTTGAGGCTGTCGACAGGATTCCCCAGGGCCGCCTTCAACGACTGATAGCTAACGGTGATCATGGTGAAGAATGCGACGATCAGGCCGGCGAAGACAAAATGGAGCGGCTGCAGCGACACGCGGAATGCGAAGGTTGACAGCCAGGAGTCCATCATGAACCAGGCGATCGGCGACCCGATGAGCAGGGCCACGATGACCAGCTTGGCGAAATCACGGGAGAGCAGTTTCAGGATACTTGCTGCCGTCGCGCCAAGCACTTTGCGCACGCCGATCTCCTTGGTGCGCTGGTTGGCTGTATAGGCGGTAAGTCCAAACAACCCCACGCAGGCAATGATGATGGCTATCAGCGTAAATGTCGTCAGCAGTTTGCCGGATGTACGGTCAGAGCTGTACAAGGCCTGGAGGCGTGAATCCATGAACTGGTACACAAAGGGTTCCGTCGGCAGGAGTTCTTTCCATTTGGCCTCAATGGTCTTGAGTACATCGGGTCCGTTGGCGCCAGGCTCAAGGCGACAGACGACCACCGACTGAAAACTTACCTGTCCTTCGGTGCTCATAATAATCAATGGAGCCACTTCGAGGTGCAGCGATTCAAAATTGAAGTCTTGAACGACCCCTACGATGGTATAGCGAAGGGTTGTGTTCGGATCGGGATTGTTGGTAAGAATCGCTCCTACCGGATCTTTGAGGTTCAGGGCTTTCACGGCCCGCTCGTTGATCACCACACTGAGGGAATCGTCAAACTCTCTGCTGAAGCCCCTGCCCTGAACGATCTTCAGGTTCATCGTCGACGCGAAGTCATCATTGGCAGTGAAACCTTTTGGAGTAAAAACCTCTTCTGATCCAGGCTGACGGAACAGCATCCCGAAGAAATAGCCTCCGGGTACTGAATTCGTGGCGCCCACGGAAGTGATGCCTGGAATCTTGCGGAGTTCTTCATGAATGCCGGCGGAGCGGTCACCCTGGCTGAGGTGGTTGATCACCACGACATTTTCTTTCTCGAAGCCCAGGGACTTGTTCTGCAGGAATGACAACTGGTCATAGACCACGAGCGTAGCGGATATAAGTACGATGGAGATGGTGAACTGAAATACCACCAGTCCGTTGCGCAGCCAGTGACCGACGCTGGAGAACTGAAACTTGCCTTTCAGGATGAGCACAGGCTTGAGGGCGGAGATATAGAATGCCGGATACAAACCTGAAATGATGCCCAGCAATACAGTGACGATGACGAGGGCGCTCAACGCGATGGTGTTGCCCATCAGCTGCAGCTTCATCTGGTAGATATTGTTGAAGAAGCCAAGTGATCCCTGCACGATGGCCAGGGCGATAATGACACTGAGCACGCTGATCAGCAGCGACTCAAACAGGAATTGACTGACCAGTTGCTGCTTCATTCCGCCAAGGACTTTACGCACACCCACTTCCCTTGCCCGTTCTGCCGACCTGGCTGTTGCAAGGTTGACGAAGTTGATGCCCGCAATGACGAGAATGAGCACGCAAATAAGGATCATCACGTTGACCGTTGTGCTGTCGCCATTGGCCTTGATCTCATTGACACGGTGTGATGTGAGATGTATATCACTGAGAGGTTGAAGCAGAAAGGTGTATCCATTGCCGTCAGCGATGTATTTCTTGTAGGAAACGCCAAGGTCACGCTCGATAGGACCGGCGACATATTTGTCAACGAGTGGAACAAACTTCTGCTCTACCTGTTGGGGGTTCGCTCCTTTCGAAAGCCGAACGTAGGTATATGCTCCTGCCACATAGAAGTTGGGCTCACGGATATAATCGATGGCGATCGATGGTGTAAGTGCATCGAACTTCATGTGGGAGTTGGCCGGTACGTCTTCCATCACGCCTACGACTTCGATGTCGTTGTCAAAGATCTTGAGCGATTTTCCCATGGGATCCTCATCACCGAAATACCTGGCAGCTGTGGAAGCCGTGAGGACGATGGTGTTCTGATGACGGAGCACCGCCTGCGGACTTCCTTTCAACAGTTTGAAGTGAAAGAATTCAAAGAAGTTGGAGTCTGCCGAAAAGAAATAGTGTTCTGGAAATACGTTGTCCTTATATCGCACCGTGGTGGCAAAATTCGGGAAGCCGACAAGCCGGGTGCATTCCTCGACTTCAGGAATTTCTGACGATAGCACCGTGGCAAATCCTGAGGGCGTCATGGTGAAGTGCGCCAGACGATCGGGGTACTTGCGCTCCTCAACAAAGCGATAGATCTGATCCGACCCTTCAAGGAAGCGGTCGTATGAAAGCTCGTGCTGGACATAAAGGAAAATAAGCAGCGCCGATGCGGCGCCGACAGAAAGGCCGATCACATTGATGGCCGTAAAGACCTTCTTCCGGATCAGGTTGCGGAAGGCGATTTTGATGTAGTTGAAGAGCATGGGTTGTGGAGAATACGATCGTTCATCAAACCAGAATCATACCAGCGAATATCTTCCTTTTTTCAAAGATTAGCCGTCCAGCTGACCCATGCTTGTTCGGTTTGGGTCAAAAATGTTCGCTTTAGGGACGGGCATATTGGGTGAGGCGTAGATATGATTGCCGGAACAACGAAACAGTTTATTTACTGATCGAATACACTGCGCCAATACCTGCTTCCCACAACTTCTTTGTGTAGGCCGGCACTTCATCCATGATGGCTTTGGCTCGTGCCTCAAGAGGCGCCCATTCCTTGTCAAGTTCAGCCTGACGGTCACGACTTGGCTTCGTCACACGGGGAATGTCACTCTCAGCATGATTGATCATGAAGAAATAGTTGGCCGTGAACTTGTTGGGGAAGTTATCGACATCGTCATACGCCTTTGACTTCCTCTGTATCATGTCCTCATCCCATGCCGTCATCTTCTTCACCAGGGCCTCTCCTTCTTTCTTCAGTCCTGCATACTTTTCCACAGCGCCCATCTCTTTCAGCACGCTTTCCAGCTGATTGCGCGATTTCATCATCGCATTCACCTGCCGGTGCATCTCGTTGAGGTTGCCCTCAACCATCGTCATGAATTGATGATATTCATCATACTGCGCCTGTGTCGTTTCATAAAGCGGGTTGGCGAGAAGTTTAAATTCTGTCTTAGCCTCATTTGTCCCGTACCGAATCACCAGGCTGTACGTACCGGGAGGAGCCTTATGTCCGCGGTAGCTGGCTTCCAGGTATGCCGTAGGTGTTCCAAGCATCGTCGGATATCGCTGGTCCCAGACAAACCGGTTCAGGCCTTTTGCCTTCGCCAGGGTTGGCGATGATGGAGGGCCGCCATCGTAACGTTGGAAGTCCGGATCGCTCTTCGATGAGAATGACCTTACAGATTTGCCAGAAGCATCCTTGATCTCAAGAGTGACGTGAATAGAGTCTGGAAGTTTGGGCAGGTGGTAGTGGATGACCACACCATTGGCTGGATTGATACCTACAAACTCATTGGTGCCTTTAAATTCATCTACTGAAGAAGCACTTAACGGACTGCCCCAGTTGCCAAGTATGGCATCCTCCGGCTTATACACCTTGAACACATCAGACAGCGGATCCACCTGTCTCAGGAGTCCCATATCATCCAGTATCCAGAATGATCGACCGGCTGTTGCAACAATGAGGTCATTGTGCTTGATCAACAGGTCGGTAACAGGTACAACAGGTAAATTCAGTTGAAAGGGTTGCCACGAAGCGCCCCCATTCCATGAGATGTACAGGCCTGTCTCGGTACCAGCGAACAGCATTCCCTTTCTGACAGGGTCTTCTCGCACCACGCGGGTGTAGGCTCCAACCGGGATTCCCTTGCTGATGTTGACCCAGGTCTTGCCGAAGTCAGTGGTTTTGTAGAGGCCAGGTGTGAAATCATTGAACTTATAGCGTGTCGTTGCGATGTATGCCGTTGCGGGGTCATGGGGTGAAACTTCGATGGCATTGACCAGACATTCAGGGAGCGTCTTGAAGGTGTTGGTCCAGGTCTTGCCGCCATCTCGGGTAAGGCTCACAACGCCGTCATCACTGCCTGTCCATATGACGCCTTTCTCATGAGGTGATTCAATGACATAGCTCAGGGTGCCGTAGTTCTCGGCACCAACCGCTTCATTGGTGTATGGTCCGCCGCCTTTACCCTGCTTTTCCTTTTCGTTGCGCGTCAGGTCAGGAGAAACTTCCTCCCAGGAGATACCCTTGTCGCGCGTGCGCAGCAGATATTGTGATCCATGATAAAATGTACCGGGTTCATGTTTAGACCAGATGATTGGCGCATTCCAATTGAAGCGGTACTTCATGTCTTTTGTTTCGCGTGCGAGGTATTGAATGGGAGCCGCCATCACATTGGTGCTCGCAAAAGCCTTGCTGTTGAGGATCTCGATGGTGCCCAGGTAACTTCCTCCCATGACCTCATTGGGCGCGTCAGGATCAAATGCAAGGAAGGCGCTTTCGCCACCTGCCGAGTAGTTCCAGTTGGGTTCAGCGATGCCATATCGTCCGAGGGCCATGCTTTCAATTTTCAGCGACGTGTTGTCCTGCTGACCGGCGTAGAGCCGATAGGGAAAGTTGTTATCGGCGTTTACCCGATAGAGCTGCGCCGTAGGCATGTTGGCCTGTGATGACCAGGATTTGCCGGCGTTGAAGCTCACACCCACGCCACCGTCATCGGCAATGGCGATGTTCTTGTTGTTGTTTGGGTTGATCCAAAGGTCGTGGTAGTCGCCATGAGGGCCGTAGAGATTCTCCCATGACCTTCCCCCGTCGATGGAGCGCAAGGCTGGGGCACTCAGGACGTAGACGGTATTTTCGTTGACCGGATCGGCGTACACCTCTATATAATACCATGCCCTTTGCACGAGGCGGTGGTCGCTGCTGACCTTGCTCCAGTTCTTGCCAGCGTTTTCGGAAACAAAAAGGCCTCCCTGTTCTTTCTCCGTATCACTTTCAATGAGGGCATACACCTTTTCAGGATTCGCCCGGCTGACCGAGATCGCCATCTTGCCCAGCTCCTTGGGCAAGCCCGTATGAATCTTTGACCACGTTTCACCGCCGTCGGCAGATTTGTATAATCCGCTGCCTGGGCCGCCGCTGATGACTTTCCATGGCAAGCGCTGATGGTGCCACATGGCCGCATAGATCACTTGCGGATTGTGGAAATCCATCGATAGTTCTGAACAGCCAGTCAGATCGTTGACGTAAAGGACTTTTCTGAAGGTGACGCCGCCATCCGTCGACTTGTAAATTCCTCTGTCTGTAGTCGGCCCGTTGATGGCGCCCTGTGCTCCCACCAGGATCCAGTCAGGGTTTTTTGGATGTATTATGATGCGTGAAACCTGCTGTGTCTTTTCAAGGCCCAGCTTCTTCCATGTCTTGCCGCCGTTGGTTGATTTGTAGATGCCGTCACCATACGATGTCATCACACCCCGTGGCGCGTGTTCACCCATGCCGACATAGACGATATTCGGGTCACTTTCAGAAACGGCAACGGCACCCACGGAACCCGTCTTGAAGAAACCGTCGGAGATGTTATTCCAGGTAACGCCCGCGTCTTCTGTTTTCCACAGCCCGCCGCCGGTAGTGCCCATGTAATACATGAGGGGATTTCCCGTCACACCGCTTCCGCACACAGACCTTCCGCCGCGAAACGGGCCGATATTACGGTACTTGACCTGTTTGAATAATGTGTCCAGATTTTGCGCAAACGCAAACGAAACACAGAAACAGGCAGCGAGTATGACAGCGGTTCTTTTCATGAATGGAGTGGATGGTACCGGGTCAATTTATACATTCGAAGGAGAGCGCCCAAGCCTTTTGATGCGGGAAGGGACAAGGAAGTCTTTTAATGATTCTATGATTGATTCGCTACATTGAGGGCGCTTGTCCACTATGAAAGATTTCAAAAAATACTATTCGATTCCTGCCCCACCGGAAACCCTGTATCTGGCGCTCACCCATGCCCCCACGATTCAGCTCTGGACCGGCGAGGCGGCAGTAATGTCGACGGAACCAGGAACGGAGTTCTCACTATGGGAAGGGAGCATCTCGGGGAAGAACCTTGAGTTTATTCCTGACAAAAAGATCGTTCAGGAATGGTACTTCGGCGACCAGGAGCCGAAATCCATCGTTACCATCAAGCTGCATAAGGCCGATGAAGGCACATCCGTGGAATTGGTTCATACCAACATCCCGGACGAGGCTTATGATGACATCGTGGAAGGCTGGAGCGAAGCGTATTTTGCTGCGTTGAGAGAATTTTATGAAGAAGATTGAATCGGATGTCATGAGAATGTGGATTCTGATATTCCTTCTTGCGTCGATAGCTGTTGACAGTGTTTCGCAGAGTACAAAGGCTCCTGGCAACCCCGTCTTCCCCGGCTGGTACGCTGATCCTGAAGCAGTGATCATCGGAAATACATATTGGATTTACCCAACATACTCTGCCAAATACAATGAGCAGGTTTTTCTTGATGCCTTCTCCTCGTCTGACCTGACCCGCTGGACAAAGCACGGGCGGATACTGGATACCGCGAGGGTGAAGTGGGCGAAGCGTGCGATGTGGGCGCCGGCCATTGTAAAAAAAGGTGACCGATATTTTCTTTTCTTCAGTGCCAACGACATTCAGAATGACCAGCAGTACGGCGGCATCGGCGTGGCGGTGGCCGACCGGCCCGAGGGGCCATTCACTGACTATTTGGGTAAACCCCTTATCGACAAATTCCACAACGGTGCGCAGCCTATTGATCAATACGTGTTTCAGGACGGTGATGCCTGGTATATCATCTACGGCGGATGGCGTCACTGCAACATTGCCAGGCTCAACGCAGATTTTTCAGGCTTTGTACCTCATGCTGATGGATCGGTGTTCAAAGAGATCACACCAGATAACTATGTCGAAGGGCCGATCATGTTCAGGAAGGATGGCAAGTACTACTTCATGTGGTCGGAAGGCGGATGGACCGGTCCCGATTATTCCGTCGCTTATGCCACCAGTGACTCGCCGTTTGGACCATTCATTCGCGTTGGAAAAATTCTTCAGCAGGATGCTGCCATCGCTACAGGAGCCGGACATCACTCTGTTCTAAACCCTGCAAAGGACTCCTGGTACATTGTGTATCATCGGCGGCCGCTGGGTGAAACGGACCGCAATGCGCGTGTCGTGTGCATCGACAAGCTGATCTTCGACAAGAACGGCAACATCCTGCCAGTGACCATCACCCATGAGGGTGTGACAGCAAAACAGGTTAAACGCGGGAACTGATCATCATGCCACGCGTGACTTTCCGGCTGGTAGTATTTTCCTGTTTACTTCTTTGTTCATTCCTGCTTCCTGCCCAACCAATCCCACCATACAAGAATTCCCGCATTACAGTAGAGACCCGTGTGAAGGATCTCCTCAGTCGCATGACACCGGAAGAGAAATTCAGGCAGCTCTTTCTCATCACCGGTGATTTAGGATCAGACAAGTCGGCATTCAAACAAGGGATTTTCGGCATTCAGTTGAGCACAGAAGCCACGGATGGCGGACAGATTCTTCAGTATGCGCAGGGAGTCAACGCTGTACAGCAGGCTGAGAAGTTCAACGCGATTCAGAAGTTTTTCATCGAACAAACCAGGTTGGGGATTCCGGCCATCGCCGTCGATGAAGCGCTGCACGGGCTGGTGAGGTCCGGAGCCACATCATTTCCCCAGTCGATCGCATTGGCTGCAACGTGGGACACTGTACTGATGGCGAAGGTCTCCAGGGCCATCGCCGAAGAATGTAAAGCCCGCGGCATCAGCCAGGTGCTCTCTCCTGTTGTCAATCTTGCCACGGATGTCCGTTGGGGCCGTGTTGAAGAGACGTACGGCGAAGATCCTGTCCTCTCTGCAGCCATGGGCACTGCGTTTATCAGATCATTCGAAAAACTGGGGATCATCACAACGCCTAAACATTTCGTCGTGAATCACGGCGACGGAGGAAGAGATAGTTACCCCGTTGGCATGGATGAGCGCACACTGGAAGAATCTTACTTTGTTCCCTTCAAATCGGCCGTGCAACTGGGCAAGTCGCGGAGCATCATGACATCCTACAACTCACTGAACGGCCGGCCTGCCAGCGCCAATGAGTGGCTGTTGAAAAGGAAGCTGAAACAGGAATGGGGCTTTCGAGGCTTCGTGATCTCTGATGCGAGCGCTACTGGCGGCGCCAACGTGCTTCACTTCACCGCACGTGACTATGAGGATGCTGGTAAGCAGGCGGTGGAGAACGGCCAGGATGTGATCTTTCAGACAAGCATCGACCACGCCAAACTCTACGAAGGACCATTTCTATCCGGCAAGGTCAACAGCGCAAAACTGGACAGCGCCGTGGCACGGGTGCTCAGGATAAAGTTCGACATCGGCCTTTTCGAGAAACCCTACGTTCCGACCAGTCGAACGACCGGCACAGACTTCTCATCCCACAGGGTCCTTGCAAGAGAGGCGGCAGAAAAATCCATCGTGCTGCTGAAGAACGAAGGCGACGTGTTGCCTTTGAGTGAGAATGGAAAAAAAATCGCCCTCATCGGAATGGACGCTCGGCATCCAAGGTTGGGTGGATACAGTGGGCCCGGCAACCAACCAGTTAGCATGCTGGATGCGCTCAGGAGAAATCAGTCCCTCACGGTAACGTTTGCTGAAGGTTGTGGAAGAACCTCTTCAACCTATGGGTTAGTCAAATCGTCATTTCTATCTACCGTGGCAGATGGCAAGCCGGTAAACGGATTGACGGGTGAGTATTTCAATCAGATAACGTTCACCTCCTCACCTTCCATGACGAGGGTTGATCCGGTGATCGACTTTCAATGGACACTCTATTCGCCTCATCCATCTATTCCATACGATTTCTTTTCAGTTCGCTGGAGCGGAAAGATCAAAGGTGCACGAACGGGATCGACCCGCATTGGTATCGAGGGAAATGAAGGGTACAGACTCTTCATCGGCGGTAAACTCCACATCGACACATGGGATATGCAGTCCTATTCAACACAACTGCGTGAGTTTGTCTTTGAGAAAGACAAGGAGTATGAGATCAGGATGGAGTATAAAGAACCATCCGGCAATGCCCGGCTCAGGCTGGTGTGGGATGCTGATGTCAAGGATGAGTCAGAAAACAAAATCGCTGAAGCCGTCAGGGTAGCCAGCGAGTCAGATGTTGTGGTTGTGGCTGCAGGAATAGAAGAAGGTGAAGGCCGCGACAGAAGCCGACTCGGCTTACCCGGCAGACAGGAAGAGATGATACGGCGACTGGCTGCATTGAAGAAACCGATGGTTGTTGTTCTATTTGGTGGAAGCGCCATCACGATGCCATGGATTGATCAGGTGCCGGCAATCGTGCACGCATGGTACCCTGGCGAAGCGGGTGGCGACGCCATCGTTGACGTGCTGACTGGAAAAGTAAATCCGTCCGGCAAGCTGCCACTTACGTTCCCCATCCATGAAGGACAGGTGCCCCTGGTCTACAATCACAAACCGACAGGTCGTGGTGATGATTATCTCGACGGCTCTGGTATGCCCTTGTTTCCGTTCGGATATGGTCTCAGTTATTCGTCTTTCAGCTATTCCGATCCGCAGGTGAGCCGGCGTGAATTTTCAGCCGGAGAAACGACGGTCGTGTCGTTCAGGTTGAAGAACACAGGCAAGCGTGATGGTGACGAGGTTGTAGAGCTTTATATCCGTGATGAGTTGGCAACCGTGGTAAGGCCAGTCAGGGAGCTGAAGGCATTTCAACGAGTTCACTTGAAACCTGGGGAAGAGAAAGCGGTTCAGTTCATTATAACACCGGATATGCTCAGCATGCTGGATAACAATATGAAGCGGGTCGTTGAGCCAGGTACATTCCGCATCATGATAGGCCGTTCGAGCCGAGATGTGCGGATTCGTGAGATTGTGACCGTGAAGTAATTTAGTTTGTTACCTTGGACCAAAACACACCCACATGAACTACTCCATCTTTCAAAAATGGGCAACCGGTAAAACCACTATCAACATCTTTCTCAAGATCCCCAACGCGTGGACTGCCGAGATGATCAGTCACCTGGACTTTGATGCCATTACCATCGACCTCCAGCACGGGCCATTGGATTTCCCCGAGATGGTGAGTATGCTGCAGGCGATGAATAAGGAGAAGTTCCCCATGGCACGGCTGGCGTGGAACGATCCCGCTGAGGCCATGCATACCCTGGACGCCGGAGTGAAGGGCATCATCTGTCCGATGATCAACAATCGCGCTGAGGCCGAAGCGTTCGTATCGGCGTGCTTCTACCCTCCCATCGGAAACAGAAGTTACGGCCCATGGCGTGCCAACGTGCCGCCGCGTGCTACATATATGAAGGACTACCATGAGGATGTGCGTCTCTTCGCACAGATTGAAAGCAAGGAAGGCCTGAAGAATGTGGAGGAGATCGCAGCAACGCCAAGATTGTCGGGGCTTTACCTCGGCCCATACGACCTGAGCATTGACCTGGGTTATGAAAAGATGGCGGACTTTTCAGATCCAACATTCATGAAGCATGTCAAAACCGTACTCGATGCAGCTAAGAAGCATAAATTGATTTCGTGCGTGCAGGCCTACAACGAAGATGATGCGGCCATGCTGGGCAAGATGGGCTTCAGCATGGTGACGCCGGTTGATGAAAGCGCCGTGATGATGCAAGCCGTGCGAGAGAAGCTGGCGCGTGTAATCACCAAACTGGGTACTGCATAAAAAAAGCCCGCCGTTACAGGCAAGCTCTTTTCATTGGAAGCTTCTGATCTCACCGGAGATCGTCAATGGGTCTGAGTTCAAGTCCACCGCCATATTTTGTGTGTGGATGGGTATCAGCGATCTTTCTGGCCTCACCCATGTTGTCGGCATAGAAAACAAAGTACCCGGTCAGTTTGCTTGTACTGTTCTCAATCGTTGCACTTCCAAGCCACTGCTTTTCATTGTCATTGAGCTTCTCGGCGTAGGCCAGCTTGTTCTGGCTGGCGAGTTTGGCAGCCCAGTCGGTATACTCTTGCACCAGCCTGTTGCCGTCGGTGACAGTGAACTCCTCGTTCTCATAAAGGAATAGTGCGTACTTGTTCATGGGTGGCGTAGATTGGGTTGTTGTGAATAATCCGGTGCTGCCAAGCAGGTAGCCTGCCGCTAAGAGTGCAATGGATGCTGCAATCCTGTAGGCAAGTCGCGTGCCTGCGGGCTTGCTTTCTGGTGTGATGAGTCCCCGTGACGTCAGGTTCTTCATCGTCTTTGACTTTTGGTTTTCCATATTGAAGGTTTGTGTTGATAGTTTCGAGAATGCTTCCCGCTCCTGTGGTGTTAGTTCTTCCATGGCTTTTAGGGATAATAACCTTGTAACATTAAACGCATGGCCTTCCTGGCCTCAAACAACTGACTCTTGCTCGTGCCCTCGTTGATGGATAGAATTCCGGCGATCTCCCGGTGCTTAAATCCTTCCATGTCGTGAAGCAAAAGGATTTCCTTGTACCCGTCGGGCAACCTCATAAGCACTTCACGTAGATCCATCGACAGGTCATGATCAATGTTGGAGTCAGCATGATGCCTGACTTCTTCCAGATCGTCGGTGGTTTTGCCATAGCGCAGCGATTGCCTGAACTTGTTGATGAGAATTCCAGTAAGCCACGTCTTCAGCGATGACTCCTGCCTGAACTGTGCTATCTGTTCAACAGCAGTGATCCAGGTCTCCTGTACCAGGTCGTCGGCCTTCATGCGATCGTTCCTGGCCAGGTAAAGGGCTGTCCGGATCAGCGAAGGCGTGTGCGTGTCGTACAGGATAGAGAAATGAGAGGCACTGCGCTCCTTAAGAAATTCTGCAATGGCCTGGTCGTTTGTGTTCACCTGATGCTGATTACCTGTTCATGAGTGCCTGAAGGTCAGCAAAAGGTTGGGTGACAGGGAAATTTTTTTATGGAAACAGGCTTTCGTAGATCGACTGTGCAGCCACATGACTTCCCAGCAGGGATGGATGAAAACTGTCCGGGCCGTAGTAAGAGAAGTCCCCTGTGTCATCAAAATGCTGCTTCCAGACGCGGCCGGCAGGACATAGTATCGACTTGGTTGTCGTTGCTGCATCTGAATAGTTTTTGATGACACCGTCAAAGTTGGCATAATTGGCGAGCGCAGGCCATACCATATAGAAGGCAAGTTGCGTATCAGCCTTTTGGCAAAGGTCCTTCAGCAATTGCCCATACTCGAGCAGGATGGCTCTCCCCTCAGCCTGTGATGAAGGCCCTTGTTGTACGACGACGAAGTCATAGTATCCGCTGGCGATGAGGACTTGCACACAGCCGTCGTTCCAATGATCTTCAAGGGCATAGTTGCCGAAGGTGAGTGACTGCACCTCTACTTCACGTCCCTGACCGGCTGCAATTTGCTTGACCAAAGCCGGTAAGTCATTGAAGTAGGTAAGGCTGTTGCCTACAAAGAGAATTTTCTTTGCCGTAGCGGTTGATGGTGGTACAGGCGTGCAGGGAATGCTCGGTGGAGGTATCGGCCTTGGTTTAGCTGGCTTGGAGATAACAGGCGCCTGCGAAGGAGCCACCGGATCCTGCGATGCCTGACAGGAAACGATCAGGATAAGAAGACAAGCCAGGTTAGCCAACCACTTCATGAACCTACTTGTTCAAAGCTGGATTCCAGTTCATCCAGTAAATATTACCCGATCCATTCCTTGATTGCGTGTAGAAATCCCGGATGGTCTGCATGGATGTACGCGTGCTAAAAGAAACAGGCAAAGCGTGACGCTCGCTGGTGAAGAAGAACAGTTTCTTGTCCGGTGAGATGTAGGGACAGTAGTCCAGTTGCTTTGAATTGATCGACTTCATGTTTTCGGCCGGCTTCCATCGCCCGTCTGCGCCCTTCATGCTGAGGTAGATGTCTCCACCGCCTGTGTCATCCTTTCTTCCGTATGAGGTGAAGAGAATGAATTGCTCATCGGGATCAACGAAAGCGTTGAATTCATATGTTCTGGAGTTCACCGCGGTATCAAGGGCAACGGGCTTTTGAAACGCGTTGTCTTTCCACCGTGCCACGTAAATATCTTCACGGCCCGGTCCACCCTTGTATTCAGCAGTGAAGTACAGGTCACCGCTTTTTGTGAGGCTGGGGAAGAACTCATCGGCCGATGTATTGATCACCTGCCCGGTATGCTCCGGGGTTCCCCAACCTGACCCGCTTCTTTTTACTTTCCAGATATCAAAGTCTTTGGGTTTGTCTCCGGCCAGGGGCCTGTTTGAAGCAAAGTACATCGTGTTGCCATCGGCGCTGAACGCTGGCTCGATATCACTAAAGACACCGGCAAAGGACACCACCTCAGGGGTCGTCCAGGTTCCGTCACTCACTTGCTTGATGGATACAATGGTCTGTATGCTTGACTTGGGCGTGGAGACACTGTAATAGATTTCCTTGCCATCGGGTGAGATAGCGAAGTCACGCTCGTTGAGGAAGGTGGAGATGGATCCTTCGGCCAGCATGGTCGGCGAGGAGGACGCTCCCTTCAGTGTGAGCGGCATGGTGTTCTGTGCCATCACCGTCAGTGATGAGCAAAGAAGGATGATAAAGATTGCTTTCATGCCTTCAAGTAACGATGACTAAGAACTTTTAGCGAGCGTCCATCAACAGACGACTGGTTTCCGTCTGCAGATGATGTACTCGATTTAAATGAATTACCGAACCCTGCGTGAGGCTGGTTCGTACCATTGCTTTATCCGACATCAATCCATTACTTTGACACCATGCGGCGCGCAGCCATTCACTTCTTGTTCTGGACAGGGTATGTTTTGTTTAAGACATACCTGAACCTGACCGACATCGAGTCCATCAGTCCGGAAGCATTCGGGATGGCCGTTGGTGCTCAACTGGTATTGCTCACGGTGAAAGTACCATTGGTCTACACCTGTTTCTTCGCCATCGACAAATACCTCGATCACGCCTGGACGGCGTTCAGGTCGCTGGTGTCTATTGCCCTGGCCTTTATGTTGGGATCCGTATTAATGTCATGGCTCAATCACCTGGTGATCCTGCCGGTTTTTCTTAAGCTGGAAAGCGGAATATCGATGTTTGATCCGGGAAGCCTGCTGTATCATTCTTTTACGCTCACCTTTGTCGTGGGTGCCGCGTGCACCCTGCACCTCTTGCAGCGTCAATACCAGTCGAGGCTGCATGAGGCGGAGCTCCGGCGCGAGAAGGTGGAGACGGAATTGAAGTATCTAAAAGGGCAGATCAACCCGCATTTTCTTTTCAACACGCTGAACAACATTTATGCCCTGGCCAGAAAAGGCTCTCCCGAAACCGCTGAGTCCATTCTCAGGCTGGCCAAGCTGATGCGGTTTATGCTGTATGATGCCGGTCAATCCTCCATTCTTCTGTCGGATGAAATACGGTTGATTCAGGATTACATCTCTCTGGAGCAGCTTCGGTATACCGATCAGCTGCAGGTAACTTTTAAGCAATCCGTTGACAACCCTGATCAGCGAATTGCTCCACTCCTGCTCATTCACTTCGTGGAGAACGCATTCAAACACGGAACCAGCGAGTCACGTGTTCAACCCTATGTTTCTGTCCATATCATGCTGTTGAACCGCGTGCTTGAGGCCACCATCGCCAACTCAAAGGGCACAACACAGGCGGTGCGTTCGGAATCCCCGATAGGGATGAACAACGTGCGGCGTCAGCTCGAGCTGCTCTATCCCAGTCACACGCTGTCCATCGAAGAGAAGCAGGATTCTTTCTCTGTCAAGCTCCGTATCCCCTTGCCCGCATGACCTGCCTGATTGTAGAAGAT
>JAEUUD010000061.1 GCA_016787625.1 Cyclobacteriaceae bacterium | reverse complement strand
ATCAGCATCTGAAAGGAGAAAGTCCAAAAAGAACGTTGCCGCCCGTTAGCATCTTTGTGATGGGCATCAATCAGTGGAGGGCAGAGACCGAATGGCCGCTGTCGCGTGCCGTTCCAACATCATTCTATCTCTCCGGTCCTGGCACATCCAAGACAGGGCTTCTTACGGGCGCGCCTGAACGTAAGGAAACCATGGACAGTTTTTTGTTTGACCCCAACAACCCCTTCTGGGACAAGTCGTATGAAAAGTCCTATCCCTATGATCAGCGGGAAAATGAGTCACGCGCTGATGTCCTGGTGTATACCAGCGACATGCTCACAGCAGACACGGAGGTCATTGGCGAAATTGTTGCCGAGTTGTTCGTCAGCTCGGGGGCACGGGACACCGACTTTTCATTTACACTAACCGACGTATCTCCGGACGGCAAGTCAATCAATCTCCATGGTCTGGACGCAGGTTATCTTCGCATGCGTTACCGCAATGGATTCGAAAAACAGGAACTGATGAATCCCGGTGAAGTGTACAAAATCCGGATCGGTCAGGTTTACACGGCCAATCGATTCCTCAAAGGTCATCGTATTCGCCTTACCATCACCAGCAGCAAGGCGCCTCACTACGATCCAAACCCAAACACAGGCACGGAGATTGCCACGGAAAAAAACCTTGTGCAGACAAGGAACACCGTTTATCGCGGCGGCATCAGGGCATCAAGGATCATTCTTCCCATCGTGAAATAGTTGTACACCTGGAGGGCTATCTCACCTGGTGGTAAGCGGCCCAAATTTGATCAGCCCTGCCTGGTAAGCGAATTTTACCAGCCCAACATTGGTGCGCATGTCCGTTTTGGAGAGGATGTGAGCACGGTGGTTAAAATAGGTGTGTTGAGTGATTCCAAGCCGGTCACCGATTTCCTGCGGTGAGAGGTCCTCACAAATGAGAAGCAGTACCTCAATCTCCCGGGCACTGAGAGGTGTTCGAACCTGTTTAGGAATTGAAGCCGCGCGAATCAATGCATGCTCCACGATTTCATTCCGGTAGAAGTCCCTGTCAACGATGGCATACAATGCTGTTTCGACTTCTGCCGGCTCAGCCGCTTTGCTGAGAAAGCCATGCACGCCAATATCCATAAGCCGAATGATGATGGCTTCCTCTGTGTGCATGGTGAGGATAAGGATTTTTACTTCGGGAAAAAGGTCAGAGAGGTGCTTGGCAGCTTCCATTCCGCCCATCACCGGCATTTCCACATCCAGCACGACAGCATCGGGCCTTCGCTTTTCAACGAGCTCCAGGAGCTCGGCACCATTGCCAGCCTCTTTTACTGACCCTACCCGTGCGAAGGTGTTAAAGAGCCGGGTCATTCCCTTACGGACGACCGTATGATCATCGGCGAGGTATATGGTAAGCTTCTTAGTCATGACGGTAAGCCAGGGTAATACAGATCAACGTTCCATTTTCTGCTGCCGGCTTGCCCAGCTGAAGCTCCGCTTTTAAATAGTCTACCCGTTGACGGATGCTCCACCATCCTACACCGTAGGCCTTCGCTTCAGGATCAAAGCCGATACCGTTATCGCTTACACATAAGCGAAGCAATTTAGATTCCCAATTCAAAGCAACCTCAATGGTATTGGCTTCACTATGTCTTATTGCATTGGTAAGAAGTTCCTGGACAATGCGATACACCTGAAGCGCCTCAGGCTCGTTCCAGAATTGAATCTGGTTCTCTTTGAAAATCACATTCGCACCATTTCCTGCATTGAATCGTTCACAGAGTTTTGCAACGGATTGTGAGAGCCCGGCGACATGGAAGGCTTCAGGGAGGAGTTCCCTAGATATTCTTCGAATAGAATCGATGGATTGGTCGAGAATGGATGTTAGTTCTCTATAGGACTCTTGTGTTTGTCCTGTAAAAGAGGTCGATCGTTCGATGAATGCCGCATTAACTTTTGCGCCCCAGAGCATGGAGCCAACGGAGTCGTGCAATTCAGCTGCGATATGAGCCCGTTCCTTCTCCTGGCTTTCGAGTTGCGCGTTCACCATTTCCCGCTCAAAGGCCTGTTCCTTCCTGCGTTTTTCCTGCTGAAGGATGAAAATCTTACGTTGGTAAAGAAAAAAGAAAAAAACGATAAAACCGATGAGCGTAAGAATACCCAATGTGCCAATGGTCAGGAGGAGGACGACTTGATCCTGCGTTGTGCTTGCCATACTGCGACAGTAAAGAGCAGATTCTTGGTAATGTTAAGAATATTGTGAATAATCCATGTGTAGGTCATGATGAGCTTGTCATTGAACACGAACACCAGGAGGTTACCTGCGAAATAAACCAGCACGGCGATGTTAATCCATACCATGGGAATGCGGTAGACGAAGAATTCGGGGAGGCTCCTGAGAAGGTGGGTAAAGTAGAGAAGGGACATCATAATGAAGATGGCTGAGGAGGTAAGCCTTACGTACGTATTGAGCGTATCGTAGCCCTGGAAAAACGCCATGTTTACGATGAAAAACAGTGTGTATGCTAGTCCGAAAAAGTAAAAGAGTTTTTGAGAAAATTTAAGTGCTGACTTGTAGATATAAAGCAGCAGTAACGCCTGAACCAGAATATACAAGTTCGTAACTGGGTAAGTGTTTCCTCGCGAAAATGCAAGGGCCATAGATGCCAAATCCGCAACAAAGGCCATCAGAAGCAACCATCGCAAAATTCGGACCTCAAGATTCTCGATTGACCTCCGGTAATACAATAACAATGGCACCAGGGGTGAGAAGGTTGAAACCATCGCCATGATCATCATTGCATTCATAAAAAAGATGGCGAGCCGAAGCTCGCCATAATAAACCTAAACCAATACACACTTCAAGAATTCTATTTCAAAGCTCGTCTGGCGGGCAAATCGGTGGACATGGCCATGAATCGTCCGCAAGTGAGTTCCCTTTGCCATCAGGGTCCGGTAACATAAGACTGCCTGTGTCGTCGGTTCCGGCAATAATCAGTTCCTTCTGACCCTGCTCATTGCGGGCGTAAAATATTCTGATGCCGGTACAACCTTTCTGTCCAAGGATGCGGTCAATGATGTCTCTACCAAAATAGTGTGAGCGAACTTCTGTGGCTGGAGCCTGGTTTCTGAAGTTCTGCACCCACTTTCGTGCTGTTGTCAGGTCAATGGGTCCGCTGTCGGAGCCATCGTAACGGGGGTTTGCTGGCATATGAACAATTGGTTAATCAATCAAGATGCAAACTGAAGCTGAAATAGGTGGTTATGGAATAGCAGTAACTGCTATTATCATGGAAGATTTCGCCGATGATTTAAAGAATTATTGCGAAATACGTACAATTTTGAAGACAGTCACCGGGTTGGCGCATCATCCCAATTGCCCTATATTCCACACTCAAACCTCGTTCTTATGAAGAAACTGTTTTCATTATTACTGTTGGCGTTCGCATTTGCATCTTCTGCTCAATCCCTTACGGCCGACTTCGACGCCATGCTCAAAGCTAAGTTCAAGCCAGGAGAATCCGGCGCCGTGGCACTTGTGGCAAAGGCAGGCAAACCGATCTACAGGCAGGCCTTCGGAATGGCTGATATGGAAAACAACATTCCCATGCGGCCCGAACACGTTTTTGAAGTTGGATCCATCACCAAGCAGTTTACCGCTGTGTCAATCCTCATGCTGATGGAGCAGGGAAAACTCAAACTGGATGACCCGGTGACAAAGTTCATCCCAAGCTTTCCAATGCATGGACACACGATCACCATTCATCATTTGCTTACCCATACTTCGGGAATCAAAAGCTACACGGGCATGGAGAAGTGGACAAAAACCTGGCGCCAGGATATGAAGCCCATGGAAATGATTGACCTGTTCAAAAATGAACCGATGGATTTCGCTCCTGGTGAAAAATGGAGCTACAACAATTCAGCTTATTTCATGCTGGGGTACATCATTGAGGTGGTGTCGGGAATACCTTATCCGGAATTTCTTGAAAAGAATATCTTCACGCCCCTCGGATTGAAAAACACGTACTACGGTTCACAGTCGAAGATCATCAGGAACCGAGCCCAGGGGTATCAGAAGCAGGGTGAATTCGTCAACGCGGAATACCTCAGTTTCACACAGCCCTATTCAGCTGGATCCATCCTCTCCAATGTGGATGACCTGCTCACATGGCAACTGGCTGTTAACACCAACAAACTACTGAAAAAGGAAACCTATCAACTTGCTTTCACTCCGGTAAAACTTAACAACGGCAAACCACAGGAGTACGGCTATGGATGGGGTATTGGCGATGTTAACGGCAGTGCTACCATCGAACATTCAGGCGGGATCTTCGGCTTCGCGACCAATGAGATCTATCTGCCTAAGGAAGACATGTATGTTGTACTGCTCACCAATTGTGATTGCAGCGACCCGACTGACCTTTCTACCCGCATGGCCGGCAAGGCCATCGGCAAACCATATCCTGACCCCGTGGCAAAAATCAAACTTGACCCTGCCTGGGCAAAAAATCTTACCGGTGTTTACGACTTTGAAGATGGTGCGACACGGTACATTACTTTAGAAGGCGACCAGATGTACAGTCAGCGCACAGGCGGCAGTAAGTTCAAGGTGCTTCCTTTTGACAAGAATACATTCGTCTTTGAAGAAGGTCTTTCGTCCCTGACTTTTGTCACCGAGGGTAACACGGTGAAAGAAATACAAATGAAAAACCGTGCCCTTGTGACCAAGGGCAAAAAGTCCGACAAGCCCTTGCCTTCCAGGATGGAGATTCCCGTTGATGCCGGAGTCCTCCAGCAATATGCAGGCACCTACGAAATCCAACCGGGCTTCAACCTGGTTATGACTGTTGAAGATGGTCACCTGATGTCACAAGCAACCGGCCAGGGCAAATTCGAACTGTTTGCTGAGTCGCCAACCAAATTTTTCCTCAAGGTGGTTGATGCTCAGGTGGAGTTCACGAAAAATGCCGATGGAAAATTTGACCTTGTCCTACATCAGGGCGGGCAAAAGATTCCTGGCAAAAGGAAATAGCCAGGCCAGCAGACCATCATCATTAAATCTAACAAGATTCTAATGTGACAATCGTCAGTTGCTGCGTTATACGCGGATACACTGACGAATCATGAAAATTCTTGTTGTTGAGGACGAGCCTAATGTCGTTTCATTTATCCAGCGGGGGCTCAGTGAAGGTGGGCATACTGTATCTGTGGCGCTTGATGGCGAAACAGCCTGGAACATGCTGCAGATTGAACTTCCTGATGTCATCGTTCTTGACATCATGCTCCCTGTTCTTAATGGCGTACAGCTAAGCAAGAAAATACGGGCAGCGGGTCTCCCTGTACCCATCATTATGCTCACCGCTCTTGGTACTTCAGAGAACATCGTGGTTGGGCTCGAATCAGGTGCTGATGACTACATGGTCAAGCCTTTCAAGGTTTCCGAACTGCTGGCTCGCATCACTGCGGTTACGCGTCGAGCCCAGGGAAACATCAGCCCAGGGAAAACACTCAGCGTCGGCGATCTGAGCATGGACACCTGGGGGAAATCTGTTGAACGGGCTGGCGAAAAAGTAAACCTAACAGCAACGGAATACAACTTGCTTGAATGTCTGATCAGAAGCAAGGGTCGCGTGTTGTCACGTGCCGAGATTCTTGAGTTGGTCTGGGACATCAATCATGAGATGGATACCAATGTCGTTGATGTCTACATACGATATCTCCGGAAAAAGATCGATAAGCCAGGAAACCCTAAACTCATACATACCATTGTCGGCATGGGGTACGTACTTCGAGAGGAAAACTCCTGATGAAGATACGGACGAAAATCGCCATGGCCTTTACCTTGTTAACGGCCATCGCCCTGTTGCTTCTCAGTGTCTATGTATACTTTCTTACCAGGCAGCACCTGAGCGGCAGTTTTTTCACGCGGCTAAAGGTTCGTACAACAATCGCTGCCGAGATAAGGTTTGCTGATCTCCATGGTGACCTGTTAAGCGACCTGCGCGAACGGCATCTTCAGCGGCTGCCCAATGAGATGGACTATTTCTTCGACGCCAATAATACCCTCCCCGCTCAGGTGGTCGCTAAACTGCCTGAATTGCCGGCCTCTTTTGCAGAAGAAATACTCGAAAGTGGATCGGCCGAAACATCCATCGGGTTCCAGCATTACACAGGGATTCTCCATCAATCAGCCGGGGATCAGTACGCGGTGATTGTTTCAGCGTACGATGAGAGGGGCGCGGAGGAAATCAGCTATTTGTTTAACATCCTTGCAGCCGGATTCTCCGTTGGTTGCCTGGTCGTATTCTTGTTTGGGCGTGTTTTTGCGTTCCACATGATGAAGCCTGTCGCCGGGATCATTGCCAAAGTCAACACAATAACGGCTTCAGATCTTGGAGAACGCCTTCCATCCGGCAATGGTGAAGATGAGCTTGCCGTAATGACAGGCACATTTAATAATATGCTTGACAGGCTGGAAACCGCATTTGAGCTGCAGAGTAACTTCATCAGCAATGCCTCACACGAACTACGCACGCCTTTGACAGCCATCCTCGGTGAGGCTGAGGTTGCACTTCAACTTCCACGAAGTCAGGAAGCGTATGTCCGCTCCCTGAATACCATCCAACAGGAAGCGCATCGCCTCGATGAAATAACAACCAGTCTGCTCCGGTTGTCGCAGATCAGTTTTGACGGGAGGAAGCAGAAAATTGAGCCCGTCATGCTTGATGAGTTGCTCATGAGTGTCAAGATTGACCTTGACAAGAGGATGCCGGAGAACAACACGCGCATGCTCATTCAGCCTGTCACCGACGGAGCGGAACTGTTTGCCCTCACGTGTGTACGTGTTTGGATGGAGCTCGCCATTGTCAATATCATTCAAAATGGGATCAAGTATTCCAACAATCAGGAAGTGCTTGTAACGCTGAGTGCTGATAGTCACCACTTGCTTATTCAGATCTCCGATTTTGGTATTGGCATTCCGCAGGAAGAAATGCGCCACATCCTGGAACCGTTTTTCCGGGGCAGCAATACAAGAAGGTATGAAGGTCATGGGATTGGCCTTCCGCTGGCCGCCAGAATTGTTCGTTTGCATGGCGGTCAGATGGATGTGGTGTCGAATGAAGGCGTGGGCACATTGGTGACGCTGAAGTTTCCTCTCACGCCAGACATTAAAATCCGGTGAGAGCTCTCTTACGGAACTTTAATCCCGTTGTAACCATCCACTCATAACGCTACCGTTCATTTGTCTGAAACAACAGACCGATGAACAACATACTGATACCTACAAGTTTTGAAATTGACACCTTGCTTGCATTGAAAGTTGCAGCAGGTCTCAACGATCCGCGCATCAAGGAGGTCACGCTCCTTAGGGCAACTCCGGTTTCCGATAGCATTATGGAGCTACTGTTCCCTACAGCACCGGAAGACAAAATCAAGCTGAAAAGAGAACAGGTATTTAAAATGTGGGCGAAACACGTTGAGCAAAATCAATTGTCATTCACTCATGTCAAAGAGCATCATCAACTGGCGCTATCCAAACCTATCCTGATGCAATTGCTCGATCGCTTTTCAGTTGAACTTGTGATCGTACCCTGGTCCTACCAGCAAAGCAAGGATTACACAGACCGCTTTATGCTGCGACTCCTCCACGAGTGCAAGACTCCTTTGATGCTCCTGCCGGAAGAACACGAAACACAAGTGGGAATACAAAGGGCACTTTTTCTGGATGAGAATGTCCAGGCTCCGCTGGCAACCATAGAGCATCTCCCTTTTCACGTGATTTATCAATCGATGGTAAGAACAAGCAATATGAACTCTCTGAAGGCCATGGTGGACAACCTCCGGATCAACATGCTCGTGCTGGCTCGCGGGACAGAGAAAAAACTTCTTCCGCTTGTCGCCAACATTGGATTGCCTGTCTTAACCGTATAACAAATCATTATTCCATCTTATGCTGTTGAAAAGCAACATTCCCTGGACCTACGTATTGGGCAAGATTAAATATCAGCTGCTCGTTGTCAGCTGTTATGCTACTGCATTTGGACTTTGGCACGAGAGTCTTAACCTTCATCACATCACGATTCCATTGGCAATTCCATCCATCATCGGAACAATCATTTCGCTGTTGCTGGCATTCAGGTCCAACCAGGCATATGACAGGTGGTGGGAAGCCCGGATCATCTGGGGAGCGATTGTAAACGACTCACGGACATTGCTAAGACAACTACGGTCATTTCTCAATGACCCAGACTATTCTGCTTCGCTGAGTATGTTTCTCGAACGCTTCGCCAAGAGACAAATTTATTTCAATTACGCCCTTGGCCGGTCCTTGCGCAATCAAGACCCCGCCATACTTACCGACAATTACCTGAGCAAGGAAGATCAAAAGTCAATCCGTGGCATGAAAAATATTCCAAATGCCGTGCTGATGCTTCATGGTCACGACCTGCGACGCGCCATGGATGAAGGATGGCTGAATCCTTTTCAGCAAGTTGAACTTGATGCTACGCTGACACGCCTTTGTGATTCAATGGGCAAATGTGAACGTATCAAGAAAACAGTTTTCCCGACAACGTACAGCTTATACATCAGCTTTGCCCTGTATCTGTTTATTTTCATTCTCCCCTTCGGACTTACAGAGTATCTCGGTGTTGTCCTGGTACCACTGGTCATTCTCATTTCTGCTGCCTTTCTTTTTATCGAGAAAATGGCAACCCACCTTCAGGATCCCTTTGAGAACAAACCAACCGACACACCCATGACGGCGATTGCTGCTGGAATCGAACAGGATCTTCTTGACATGATTCAGGAGCATCTGTCAACCGAATCAAGGACGATTCCAATGACGCCTTCAAAAGAGTACTTTATACTTTGACAAGCAGCCCGGTAGGCTTTATGTAGACTGGCCACTGTCCCTTGTGGAAATACTGTAACCTTTTTCAGTGATTCCTGTACATTAGGTCTGACTTAAACGCCAAGACCAATGTTCAGCAAAATCCTGCAAGTCGCGCTACGCCAGTCAAAACGCCATCCCTTTTACTTTGGCCTCAATCTTTTGGGGCTGACTACGGGAATTGCCTGTTGCCTTGTCATCTTTCAGTACGTGAAATTCGAGCTGAGTTTCGATCAGTTTCACGAGAAGCGGGAAAGGATCTATCGTGTGAACTACGATATGACCATGGCGGGAAGTCAAACCATTTCGCCGTCAGTTCCTGTATTTGTCGGCCCTCAGTTGAAAGCACTGCTTCCAGAGGTGGAAGCATCGGTGCGCGTCCTCGATACGTTCGGCGAGAGGACCATCGCATACGGCGATAAGGTCTTTGATGAGGCCGGATTTGTCTGGGCAGACTCCAATTTCTTTCAGGTATTTGACTTCAAGGCTGTCCATGGCAACCTGAAAACGGCGCTGTCGAAGCCCGGCAAGCTGGTCATGACCCAGTCCATGGCAAGGAAATACTTCGGCGATGATGATCCCGTTGGAAAAATCATTACCTACAACAACGCGCGACAGTTTGAAGTCACTTCAGTCATTGAAGATGTCCCGGCCAACTCGACATTCAAATTCACTTTCCTCACCTCGATCTATGGCATTCGGGATTTTGATGAAAGCGTTCAGTGGAACAATCCCAACTACGCCACATTCCTGTTGTTGCAGCCGGGTGCAGGTGTGGCCTCCATGCCGGAAAAAATCGATCGTTGGATTTATCCTGACGGTATCGATTCGAAAGCAACAAGCCGTGTTCGTCTTCCGCTCGAACCATTGAGCGCCATTCACTTCAATACCCAGGTCTTTAATTTTGGAGGACTACTAGCCATTACCGACTTCAGCCATGTCATCGTATTTGGCTCTGTTGGTGTCCTGATCCTTTTTATCGCATGTATCAACTACGTCAATCTCGCAACGTCAAGAGCATCGACGCGTGCCAAGGAGGTAGGATTGCGTAAGGCTGTTGGCGCAACGTTGCCCCAATTGATTGTTCAGTTTCTTGCTGAGTCCTTCTTCATGATTCTTCCGGCCATGCTCCTCGCCGGCTTTTTGGTCAAGTTGATGATGCCTGTTGTGAATGCATCAATTGGCAAGAGGATACCTTTCGATCCGACAGAACCCTCCTTCCTGCTGGTTGCTTTCGGCGGATGGATTTTTCTCTCCTTCCTTGCGGGTTTCTATCCGGCGATGGTTCTCGCCCGCTTCCGCCCCATTGCTGTTCTGAAGGGAAACACATCACCGGCAACCGACCGCTGGAGCCTGCGCAAAGCGTTGGTTGTATTTCAATTCACCATCTCCACCGTGCTGATTGCAGGCACCTTCATTCTATTGGGCCAACTCAGGTACATGCAATCCAAAAAGCTGGGATTGGATAAAGATCATGTCATGCTCATCCGAGGGAACAACGACCTCACGGCGAAAATCGGTTCATTTGCGCAGACCATCCGTGCATTGCCCGGTGTTGAAGATGTTTCAGCCACCATGCGGTCACCCTTTCGCACTGTCATCGGCAACGGCTTTAACCTGTCTGCCAATCCCGGTCCCGGCGATGAGTGGGTTGCTGTAGGTGCCATTGCAGCTGATGAATATTACTTCAAGGTGTTGGGCATCCAACTTTTGTCCGGACGGGCTTTTGAACCTCTCACGGCAGATGCAAAAGACTTACGAAATGAATTCATCGTCAACGAAACCTTCCTCACACAATTTGGACTTACTGCAGAGGAAGCGATGGGCAAGGAGGTTACATTGGGAATGGTATCTCAGCGTGGTCCCGGTACTATCGTTGGTATAATGAGAGACTTTCATACCGCATCCCTTCATAGCAAAGTCGGACCCATCGTTTTGTTCAATGACCCGGGCTTTCATTCGAGCTTGCTTGTTCGCGCCAATGGCGGGCAGATGCAATCGGTTATAGAAGGAATTGAGTCTGCATGGAAATCAACTGTACCCAACAGGCCATTTAACTACATGTTTCTCAACGAAGAGTACAACGCCCTGTACAAAACAGAAATGCAAATGGGTACCCTCATTACGGTTTTCTCTGTGATTGCCATATTGATTGCCTGCTTTGGCTTGCTCGGATTGTCATCATTCACCAGCGTCCAGCGCGCCCGCGAGATCGGCATCAGAAAAGTGATGGGTGCAACAACGGAAAGCATTGTCCTTCTTCTCTCCCGCGGATATCTTGGCTTACTCCTGCTGTCAAGTCTGATTGCCGTACCTGTTACCTACTACCTCATGCAGCAGTGGCTCCAGGGTTTTGCCTACCACATCACACCGGGTCCGCTGGATTTTCTGGGGGCCGTCATTTCTGTTGTGATGATTGCGTGGCTAACTGTTGGCTACCATTCCATCAAAGCATCCATGGCGAACCCGGCGACCTCCCTGAAATACGAGTAAGTACTGCTATTCAATCCCGGACGATGTTCGTTCATCCATGAACATGGATTGAACCGAAACCCGCATTCTGGTCTGAATACCGCTATGGCACACCCATTGACGATGGAAGTCGACTAACCCCATCGTCATGACCAAACGATTGATTCTCCTGCCTGTGCTGTTTCTTTCGATGACTGCCTGTGAGGCACAACGCACAACCAACTGGAAAGAAGACATGGACTTCTGGAAAGCGGAGGTCAAAAAGCAACACTACGTTTACAGGGCGAAAGATTTGCCTGCGGGCTTTGACGCGCGATTCGAAAACATCAAGACCCACATCCCTGAATATAGCGACCAGCGGATGGTCATTGAAATATTGGGACTTGCTGCCATGCTGGGCGACGGACATAACTATGTCATTCCATGGACAGCCCAGGGATTTGCGACGATGGCGTTGCCACTTCGATTGTATCTCTTCAATGATGGGTTGTTTGTCATTGATGCCTACGCCGGTTATGAGTCATGGATAGGGAAAAAAGTCATTCGGATCGGAAATGTTTCTGCTGAAGAACTCATGAAGCGCGTGGATCCATTTATCGGTCGCGATAGCGATCAGGGTGTTGTATGGATTGGACCAGTCATGCTTTCGCTTGAAGGAATGCTCCAGGCTTTGGGTGTTGACGGCAAGGGTGCCTATCAAGTTGATTTTTCTGACTCAGGTAAAAAGGTGTCAAAAACATTCGACGTGGTTCCATTCCAACCGGTACGCGGCATTCCGAAATTGATACCACAGAAAACGGGAAGCAAGACAATCCCCCTGTACCTCCAGCATGTGCGTGAGACCTTCTGGATATCATCGCTAAAAAAGGAAAGTACCCTTTACGCGCAATTCAACCAGGTCATGAATGATCCCCGTGAATCGCTCGCCGGATTTGCGAAACGACTCAGCGACAGTCTCGACGTAGTAAAGCCAAAAAAACTCATTATTGATGTTCGTCACAACAACGGCGGCAATGCTGACCTGCTGGGACCCCTGCTTGAGGTTCTGCAGCGATATCGATCTTCACCGTCAACTCAACTCTTTATCTTTACCGGGCGGAACACGTTTTCGGCATGTCAAATCTTCATCAGTAAAGCAGACCGTTTGGTCAAGCCCATTTTCGCTGGTGAGGAGAGCAGCTCGAAGCCCAATTTTGTAGGCGAGGAAAACGTTGTCTTTCTGCCCCACAGCAAAGCCATGTGCAGCATTTCCAACCGATACCACGAATCGATTCCTGGTGATACCCGAAGAGTCATTGAGCCCCAGATGAAAATCACACTCTCCTCCGCGGACTATTTTTCCGGGAAAGACCCCGTGCTGGAAGCTGTACTGCGGCGCTGATCCACCACCTTCATTCAGTAACGGACATTGACATCAAGTATTCAATAAGCTACCTTTATTTGAAACCGATGTCATGAATTCGCCAGATTGGAAAAAGGAATTTCAACCCTTGCTCAGTAAATACAAGGGCAAAAAGCACCCGCTCGACTACAACAATCCATACGAACTCATGGTGATGGTTGTGCTATCAGCGCAGGACTCTGATCGGAATATCAACAAACTCGCGCCGGAACTTTTCAAGGCATTTCCTGATATGAAGGCCTTGTCGATGGCAAAAACTGAATCCCTGATTCCCTTTGTGCAGAACGTGCGGGGTCATTACAAGAAAACAGAATGGCTGTTGGAGATTGCGCGAAACCTGAAAGACGACAAGAATATCCCAACCACGTTAGCCGACCTGACGGAACTTAAAGGCATTGGGCGAAAGTCCGCCAATGTGATCCTTCGCGAGATGGGCAAACCAGCAGAAGGCATCGTGGTTGATCTTCATGTGGTGAGGGTAGCACCAAGAATCGGTGTTGCCACCGGCGCTGATCCGAAGAAGATTGAGAAACAACTCATGGACACCCTCGACAAGAAAGACTGGGGTGAAGCTGGAATGGCCATCTCTTTTCTTGGCCGCGAAATATGTCGTCCCAGCAATCCTAAATGCGGAGACTGTGTCATGAACAAAGTGTGCGTGTATACCCGGACGCTGACTGTTGCTCCCGCCAAAGCAGCTTCAACAAAAAAGAAGAAGTAGCTTACTTCATTCGTCCATACTTTTTCAAGGCAGTCACCAGGCGATCGTGTGGGATGGCATACACCTTATTGCCATTAATCCCTTCCATCGTCTCTGCGGCAACCATGGCGTTGATGATGGCTTCTTCTGTCGCTGCAGCCGTTGCCTCAAAGATCGGACTGATGAGGTCGTTGGGCAGCATGTCCAGGTGAGCGATCCCTTCATTCTTGCTCACCTCAGGATTTGCCGTACTGAATGCGATGAAGATATCACCCGAAGAATTTCCTCCACGGCCTCCTACAACACCCAGTCCGAGGGCAACCCGCTTCACGACTCGCTCAAGTTGATGTGGCAACAGCGGCGCATCTGTTGCGACAACCACAATAATTGATCCCTGATCCACTTCACCATTTCCACGTACAGGGAGAAAGTCTGCAATTTCTTTGCCTACAGGAACACCGGCAACCTGAAGGAGTGACCGCCTGCCATAATTCGCCTGCACCAGCACGCCCACCGTGTATCCTCCGTCTTTCGCTTCCAGCAAGCGTGATGAAGTGCCCGTCCCTCCTTTGAATCCATGACACACCATGCCCGCTCCACCTCCAACATTTCCCTCTTTAATCGGGCCCGACGCAGCAGCTTCCAACGCATCAAAGGCGTCCTGTTTCTTCACATGAAATCCATTGATATCATTAAGAAAGCCATCCCAGGTTTCCGCAACAACCGGGAGGCTCACATCACCATCATAACTGCCGGGCTTCATTCTCTGGGCATACCATTCGATCACGGCATCTCGAACGATGCCAACACTGTGGGTGTTGGTGATCATGATGGGAGAACCAAGCCCTCCGGATTCATCAACCCATGTTGTGCCCGTCATCTCACCGTTGCCATTGAGCGTGAACCAGGCTGCAAACACCCGATCAAGTGAGCCTTTGCCTTTTGGAAAAACTGCCGTGACGCCGGTGCGAACGGGTCCCTTTCCAACGATGAGCTTCCCATTTCCAGATATCATCGTTTTGAATCCAACCTCGACCCCTTTTACATCGGTAATGGCATTGTTGGTTCCTGGGTTTCCTTCAAACGGAATCCCCAAATCTCTTGCGCGAGGTTTTGGTTTCTGCGCTGATCCATCGGTTAACACCAGTATGAAAAACAAAACAGTTAGGAATCTCATGAGGAATGAGTAAGGTGAAGCAATTGTTTTCGAAGAATGTTCAATCCACGGTTCAGTTGACTGCTGCTGATCACCAATGGGCTGAGTACCCGGATCACATTACCGGAAGTCCCCGCGCTGATGATCAGCAGTCCATTGGCTGCACAGGCGGTAATCAGTTTTTTTGCGAGATCCGGGTCGGGCTGATTCGCGTCTTTATTCTTGACCAACTCAAATGCTGTCATCGCTCCAAGCCCCCGCACATCGCCAATGGCCGGGCATTCTTTCTGAAGTTTTCTAAAAAATGTCATGACGGCTTTCCCAACCTGCTTCCCCTTCTGGTTGATGTTGATTTTTTTCATGTAACTGATGGTCGCCAGAGAGGCTGCACATGCGACAGGGTTTCCCAGGTAAGTCCCCCCAAGTGTTCCCTTGGTGGTTTTATCCATAACATCTGCCCGACCGATAACTGCCCCTATAGGCATTCCACTACCCATTGACTTGGCCCATGTGGAAATATCAGGTGTGATGTCATAATGACTGGATGCTGCCCAGGCGCCTGTTCGTCCGAATCCTGTCTGCACTTCATCCACAATAAGCAGTATGCCATTTCTCCGGCATAATTTTGCAAGCCCCTGCACATATTCCCTGGGTGCCACGACAAATCCGCCTTCACCTTGCACCAGTTCAATGATCACCGCAGCTACCTGTGAAGCATCCACGGTTGTGCGGAGAAACTCTTCCAACGAAAGCAACTCTCTTTTTACAAACTTCACGGGATCCAGCCCATCATTTCGTTTGTAGTAATCAGGAAACGGAATGCGATAAACTTCAGGCGCAAATGGACCACAACCCATTTTATATCCTGTCTTGGAAGTGAGGGACATCCCTAACAAGGTGCGTCCATGAAATCCACCACCAAAACAAATGACACCTTGTCGGCCTGTTGCCTGGCGCGCGATCTTCACAGCGTTTTCTACAGCTTCGACACCAGAATTCGTAAGCATCACCTTTGTTGATCGGCCGTGCGGCAAAAGTTTTGCAATCGTTTCACACAAGTTTACATAAGGCTCATACATCGCCACCGGAAAGCACGCATGCAAAAGTTCCTTTGATTGTTTCGCAATAGCATCAACCACTGGACGGGGGCAATGTCCTGCGTTCAATACGCCAATGCCTCCCGCAAAATCAATGTAGGATTTTCCATCAAGGTCAGTGATCATCGCACCACGGCCCGAAGCGACCGTGAGTGGGGTAAACATTCCCATGCCTTCGGGAACGATGGCATTTCTTCTGGCTATCAGACTTTCGGACTTCTTCATTATGTAAATTAGTCCTATTCCGAAAAAAGAAAAAGCTGCCATGGGGCAGCCTTTCCAACCTTATAAACCCAAAAAACACTTAGTCCTGTTCCGCGCGTTTCACCGTTTTGTAATACGGCTCCTTGTTTTTCAAATCCCTTGACTTCCGTGTTGATGCGGAATACTCATGGC
>JAEUUD010000060.1 GCA_016787625.1 Cyclobacteriaceae bacterium | reverse complement strand
TCATTTTGTTTTACTGTCTTCACAGACTTTCCTTCCGAGATTACAGTCAGTTTTTCGTTCCCGCTGAAAATCCGACAGTCGGTCCCCGCGCGCGATATCAATGTAGCCGATGTCAGTTTGTTCTTCTTCCACGTAAGATTCACCACAAATCCTCCGCGCACACAGACCCCATTGAAGGTTCCTTCCGTCCACGATGTCGGCAAGGCTGGCAGGAATTCTATGGCTCCATCGTGCGACTGAACCAACATCTCCGAAACCCCTGCCGTCATGCCGAGCGTACCGTCGACCTGGAGCGGAGTATAACATTTCGCAAAGAGCTGAGGATAGGCTTGCTCGGCGAGATATCCCCGAAATATTCTCTCAGCCCTGTCGCCATCGTGAAGTCGCGCCCATAAGGCCACCTTCCAGGACCGTGACCAACCGGTTCCACCATCCTCACGCTGTTCAAGCACGGCGCGGCAAGCATTCATAAACTGCGGCGTCTTTCGGGGTGAAAGCACATTGCCTGGATACAAACCGTAGAGGTGAGAAAAATGCCGGTGCTTTTCTTCGAGTTGTCCCCAGTCATCGGCCCACTCTTGCAATGAGCCGTCCTTACCTATCTGTGGCTGAACCAGCGCCATTCTCGTTTCTGACACCTTGACTTTGAGCTGGCGATCAATTTGCAGTAGGTCCGATGCCTTTTCGAAGCTGTTGAACAAGTCGGTGAGGATCTGCATGTCAATGGAGGATCCCGCACAAATGGTGGTGCCTGGAATATAGCTGCCTGTCACCTCATCGAAGTACCGACCGTTGCCGGGACTCTTCGGAAAATTTTCAGGGGATGTTGAAGGATTGGTCACCAGTCCTTTTCCGTTAGGATGAGCAATAAGAAAATCCATGAAGAACTCCACAGACCCTTTCATGATGGGATAGATCCGTTCTAGGTATTTCTTATCCTTAGTGTATTCGTAATGCTCCCACAGCGTATTGACCAGCCATGCTCCTCCGACCGTGAACGTCCCCCACGAAGGCCCATCCATCGGGGCCGCAACGCGGTAGAGGTCTGTGTTTTGATGAAAGACCCATCCCCGGGCACCATAGTGTTCACGAGCCACTTCCGTTCCCTGCTCCATCAACTCACGAACCATGTTGAAGAGTGGCTCTTCACATTCCGTCAGATTGGCGGAATGTACCGGCCAGTAATTCATCTCAGTGTTGATGTTGGTCGTGTATTTCGAATCCCATGCCGGATTCATTTCGTCATTCCAGATGCCCTGTAAATTCGCCGGCTGGGTACCGGGCCTTGACGACCCCATGAGGATGTATCGACCGAACTGGTAACATAGTGCAGCCATGGAAGCATCCGTCGATGTTCCTTTCAATCGTTCGTCGGTGGGTGCAAAGGAGGCTTCCGTCGTCGGCAAGTTGAGAGAAACACGCCCAAACAACATCTGATGATCCTTGACATGTGCACTTTTGACCGTTGCGTAAGAAAGATTGCCGAGGGTTGAAAAGTAACTTTCTACGCGCTCATGTGCGTCCCCACTCACATCCTTGAAGTTGACAAAGTTGGTGGCAGCGGCGATGTAAAGCGTTACTTCGTCAGCTCCGGTTACGGTGAGGATGTAATTGTCGACACTCATTTTGCCTCCCACCGGCCGCACCTTCAGTTGCGCTTCGTAACGCAGGCTTCCTTTTACGCCGAGGTAATCGGCAGATTTTCCTGTCAACAGCAAACCGTCTTGTTGAAGACCGTCCATCCTGAAGTAGTCTGTGCCATAATTAGAATGAGCCTGGTTGCGAACACCGCGGAGGTTTGCCTTAAATGAAATACTTCCGGGTTTGTCGGCTGTGAAATGAATAGCGATTACCTGATGAGGAACACTTGAAAGCATTTCACGGTGATAGTGAATGCCCTTCTCTGTATACTCCGTGTATGCGATCCCCGTGGCGAGGTCAAGCCATCGCTTGTAGTTGGACGGAGCCGTGTGATCAAACTCCAGGAATAACCTTCCTAATGACTGGTACTTTTGTTGCTCAACAGGGTACCCCATGAGATTCCTTCCAAACAAGTTGTGTGCCTCCAGCATTTTTCCTTCGAACACCAGCCGCTGGATCTCCTTGAGTTTGGTATGGCCACCCTTTACCACGGTGGAATAAGGGCCGCCACTCCAGTAAGTCTCTTCATTCAATTGAATGATTTCCTCCTTCGCGATCCCATAGATCATCGCGCCGAGACGTCCGTTGCCAATCGGCAATGCCTCCTCCCATTTGGCCGCCGGTTTGTTAAACCAAATAACGGTGGAGGGGTCGAACGATTTGGTCTCGAGGGCAGTGTGTGTTACGTCGACTTGTGCTTGCGAAATCGCAGTGCGAAGGACGGCGACAAGAAGAAATGCCTTGCGCATGAAAGAGGATACAGGTTGCTGGCGCTCGCGTGAGGCCTTGCGAATATCAATAAAGTCATCTTGAACAAGAGACTTGAGCGGGAAACGAGACTCGAACTCGCGACCCCGACCTTGGCAAGGTCGTGCTCTACCAACTGAGCTACTCCCGCTTGAGGAATCCCTTTTCTTTTGAAAGGGACTGCAAAGTTAGAACTGATTGCTAAATCTACAAATCGCAGATTTCGGCCCTTGAATGGCCCTTTGGGCACCGATCAGACAAGTATTTGGTACCTTGTCATTGCCAAACCCTACGCCATGAACAAGCTCTCTATCCTACTGTTTTCTGTATGCCTCCTCCTTGCAGGCCGTGCCCATGGCCAGATTGTTTATGCATCCGACAAGGGTGAGAAGTACCACACTGCCGATTGCAATCTGTCGGGTGAGGCCAAAGACATGCGGCTGGCTACTGCTCAGAAGGCAGGCAAAAAACCCTGCGCCATTTGCAAGCCGGAAGATCATTTCAAGGATAAGACGGTTCGGTGCAAGGGTAAGACCACGGACGGTACACGGTGTAAGCGCATGACCTCCACCAAGGCAGGAAAGTGCTATCAGCATGCAGGGTCCTGAATGTCAGGCAAAACGACCGAAAATACCATAAGTCCTGCCCCTTGACCGTCCGCCAAATGGCGGGTGTTTTTGACCTCCATTCCTAGGAAATTCGCGCCCTGAATATCACTTTCTATGCCCTTTTTGAAGTCTATTATTGCTTTCCTCTTCACGGGAATCCTCGTGCTTTCCGCCTGTGAGTCCAAGAAAGAGGGCGGTCCCCGTGGAGGCCAGAATCAGCGTCAGCGAGGCCCCATTTCGGCAGAGGCATTTGTTGCCAGCATCAGCACCATCAGCGAAGACATTGAGGTACCCGGATCACTTCTACCCCTGGAAGAAACCCAGGTGCGCTCAGAGGTTAATGGTCGCATCATCCAACTCAATATTCCTGAAGGCACCGTGGTGCCCAAAGGATTTCTTTTGGTGAAACTCTTTGATCAAGACCAGCAAGCCCAGCTGCGCAAATTGCGCGTACAACTTCAGATTGCCATTAAGACGGTTCAACGTCAGAAAGAACTGCTCTCCATCAACGGTATCAGTCAACAGGACTACGATCTGAGCGCGCTCAACGTCGACAACCTTAAAGCGGATATTCAATCAACAGAAATTGCTATTTCAAAAACTGAAATAAGGGCACCATATGAAGGGCAAATTGGTTTAAGGAATGTAAGTACCGGGTCCTTTCTTTCCTCTTCCGACGTGATTACCACACTACGCGATATCCGCCAACTGAAGTTGGAGTTTTCCGTACCTGAAAAGTATGCCAAGAACATTTTCAAGGGATCGCGCGTGAGCTTTCGAGTCGACGGAGGTCAGGCAGATCATGAAGCCACCGTGATGGCAACGGAGGGCAACGTGGAACCTACAACCAGGACGCTCAAAGTGCGGGCGCTTGTCACCAACAAGCATCCTGAACTTGTTCCTGGCATTTTCGCCCGGGTTCATCTTGAGTTGGGCAAGGACAACAAAGCCATCATGATTCCGACGCAATCGGTCATTCCGTTGGCCAGGAACAAACGGGTTATCATTTTTCATAAGGACAGCGCTGCATTTCAAACCGTGGAAACGGGTATCCGCGACTCCACGTATGTGCAGATCCTAAAAGGTGTGAAAGCAGGTGATACCATCATCACCACAGGTTTGATGGCTATCCGTCCGGGATCAAAAGTGATTATCTCATCGGTGAAGGAGAAGAACTAAAGAAGCAGAACGATGAACATTTCCGAATTATCCATTAAGCGGCCGGTATTCACTTTCGTGATGAACATCATGCTGGTGCTGTTTGGCGCCATTGGGTTTTCCTATCTCGGGGTACGCGATTACCCTGCCATCGACCCACCCAACATCAGTGTCAGTACTTCATATTCGGGAGCCAATGCCGACATCATCGAGTCTCAGATCACCGAGCCTCTCGAAAAAGCACTGAACGGAATTCCAGGCATTCGAAACATTACTTCCAATTCCTCGGTCGGACGCAGCAACATCAATCTTGAATTCAATCTCAACGTCGACCTGGAAGCTGCCGCCAATGATGTTCGAGACAAAGTCTCTTCAGCGGCGCGCTCACTTCCCCAGGATCTAAGTTCGCCTCCTGTCGTGCAGAAGGCCGATGCCAATGCGGACAACATCATCAGTATGACCGTGCAAAGCAACACGCGCAATGCCCTTCAGCTGACTGAATACGCAAACAACGTGCTGGTGGAACGCATTCAAACCATCGAAGGGGTCAGCAGCGTGTCGATCATGGGAGAAAAGAAGTACGCGATGCGCATTTGGCTTGACCCGGCGAAGCTGAGCGCCTATGGACTTACCGCACTCGATGTTCAGCAAGCCCTTAACCGGGAGAATGTGGAACTGCCATCCGGAAAAATCACCGGCAACGCAACTGAACTCACTGTAAGAACTTTTGGGAAACTGTACTCAGAAGAAGATTTCGGCAATGTGGTTATCCGGTCAACCGCAGCGGGTAATATCCGCGTTCGCGACATTGGACAGGCCGTTCTTGGACCAGAGAATGAAGAGTCAAGCCTTCGCGAAAGCCGAACACCGATGATCGCGGTAAGCATCGTGCCGCTCCCCGGAGCCAATTATGTTGCCATATCCAATGAGTTCTACCGTCGCCTCGAACAAATTCGGAGCGAGATGCCCGACGACATCAAGCTGGATGTTTCAACCGATCAGACCAAGTTTATCAAACGTGCCATTGTTGAAGTTCAGGAAACGCTGCTCATTTCCTTCCTGCTCGTGGTGTTGATTATTTTCCTTTTCTTCCGCGATTTTGTCATCGCCATTCGCCCGCTGATCGACATTCCTGTTTCACTCATCGCGACGTTCTTCATCATGTACCTCCTCGGGTTTTCGATCAACGTGCTCACCATGCTTGGCATCGTACTGGCCACCGGGCTTGTGGTCGATGATGGTATCGTCGTTACGGAAAACATTTACAAGAAACTGGAAAGCGGGATGAATAAATATCGCGCTGCTATTGAAGGCTCCCGGGAGATTTTCTTTGCCGTTATCTCCACGTCGATTACCCTGGCGGTGGTGTTTCTGCCTGTCGTCTTCCTGCCAGGCTTTGTCGGCAGGTTGTTTCGTGAATTCGGTATCGTTGTGGCGGGCGCCGTGCTCATCTCTTCGTTTGTGTCGTTGACCCTCACACCCGTATTGAGCGTCAAGCTTACCCGGAGCAATCACTCTCATTCGTGGTTCTACCGTGTCACGGAACCATTCTTCATCGGCATGGAAAACGGCTACCGTCGCAGCCTTGCCGCCTTCATGAAAGTGCGTTGGGTGGCGCTCGTGATCATTGCGGCTTGTCTTGGTTCAGTCTTTCTGATCAGCCAGAATATTCAAGAAGAGCTTGCGCCGATGGAAGACCGTGATCAATTCAGAATTAACCTGTCTGGCGCTGAGGGCACTTCCTTCGACTACATGGATCAATATGTTGACCGCGTCACCAAATTTGTCCTTGATTCAGTACCGGAAGCCAAGACTGTTATTTCATTTTCCGGTGGTGGCGGTGGTTTCGGGTCGACCAATTCGGGCAACGTTCGCGTCAATCTCGTGCCCGGCAATGACCGTCATCGCACCCAACAACAGATCGTCGATGATGTTGGCAAGTATTTGCCTTTGTTCTCTGAGGGAAGGGCATTTGTCACCCAGGAACAGACCATTGCCGTCAGCCGTCGCGGCGGTCAACCGGTTCAATTTGTGCTTCAGAATAACGATTTTGAAAAATTGAAGGCGGCCATCCCTAAAGTGCTTGCTGCCGCGCAGGATCATCCTGTTCTGCAGAATGCCGATGTTGATCTTAAGTTCAACAAACCGGAATTGCTGGTGAAAATTAACCGGTTGAAAGCAACACAACTCGGCATCAGTGTTCAGGACATTTCACAAACACTTCAACTGGCATATAGCAACCTGCGCTTTGGTTATTTCACCAAGGAAGGCAAGCAATACTCTGTCATCGGTCAGGTTGCACGGCTCGATCGCGACGATCCTGAGGATCTAAAACGTTTGTATGTCCGCACTACTTCCGGAGAACTTGTTTCTATTGACAACCTGGTCACTTTTGAAGAATCAACCACCCCTCCTTCGTTGTTTCACTTCAATCGCTTCAAATCTGCTGTGATTTCAGCAGGGCTTGCGCCAGGCAAGACCATTGGTGATGGCATTGAGGCCATGCGCGAGATTGCCAACGCTGAACTCGACGATACTTTCCAAACCTCTCTGGCCGGTTCTTCGCGCGACTTTGCTGAAAGCTCGGGCAACACGTCTTTTGCGTTCATCCTTGCCCTTGTTCTCATCTATCTGATTCTCGCGGCACAGTTCGAAAGCTTTGTTGATCCCCTGATCATCATGTTCACCGTGCCCCTTGCTATCTGCGGCGCGTTCATATCACTTTTTGTCTTCAAGCAAACACTCAATATTTTCTCTGAGATCGGGATGATTATGCTCATTGGTCTTGTGACCAAGAACGGCATCCTTATTGTTGAATTTGCCAACAAGAAGCGAGAAGAAGGTCTTTCAAAAATCGACAGTGTGCTCACTGCCTCCAGGCTCAGGCTTCGCCCGATTCTTATGACAAGTTTGGCTATGGCCCTTGGCTCCTTGCCTCTTGCCCTGTCACTCGGAGGCGCTTCCACCAGCAGGATCCCATTGGGTGTTGTGATTGTTGGTGGCATACTCTTTTCACTGATCCTCACCTTGTATGTCATTCCAGCGATGTATGCCTACCTGTCGCGTACCAAGAAACACATTGACTATGATCTGAAGGATCCTGCACCAAAAGGAAAAGAGGTTGTTTATGAGGCGTAGTATTTCTTTGATCGTTTTCCTGCTGGCTATCAACTTCACCACATTCGGGCAAGAGGTCAGCGTCGAGCAAGTCGTTCAGATGTCCTTGCAAAAGAACTATGACATCAGGTTGTCACAAACTACGGCTGCCCTGGCCATCAATGATGATCGCTATGGTTTTGGTGTTTTTCTTCCAACCCTCAATGCCAATGGAAGCTACACCAAGAACAACAACGATTCCCGCAACGTCACGTTTGGGGATGTTGAAACGGTAAGAACGGGTGCGCAGTCAACCAATATGAATGGACAGGTTCAGCTGGTGTGGAGAGTTTTCGATGGCACCCAGATGTTCTCTCAACGCAAATTGTTCTCACAACTTGCCCTCGTTGGAGAAGCGAATGTCCGCAATCAGATGATCAACTCGGCGGCGAGTGTGATTGCCACATACTATGGCATCGTCAGACAAAAGCAACAACTCAAGGCTATCCAGGAACAGACATCGGTGAGTGAGGAGCGGGTCAAGCTTGCTGAACGCAAATTACAGGTCGGAACGGGTGGCAAGCCTGAGCTGCTTCAGGCAAAAGTTGACTTGAATGCTTTCCGGACTGCCGCTATTCAACAGGAGACCACCATCCGCCAACTCAAAGATCAGCTCAACGCACTTTTGGCCATGTCCCTTCCTGATGAATTTGAAGTCACCGATTCCATTCCCATCAACCTGGCCATTACGCTGGAGGAGATTCAGCAGAACGTAGAGAACACCAACACCGCCATGATTGTGGCGAAAAAGAATATTGACGTTGCGCAAACCACACTTGGATTCAACCGGGCTGCCCGCTCACCCATCATCAACCTGAATTCATCGTACAACTTTACACGTGTTGAAAATGAACTCGTCACAAGTCCCATCGCTCAGAAATACATCCGGAACCGCGGATACAATTACGGGCTGTCGGTTTCTATTCCGATTCTCAATGGAATGAATGTTACCAGGGCCATCAACAATGCCAAGATCAACCTCGAGAGGCAAAAGCTCACTTATGACCAGCAGTTGAATATTCTCCTTGTGGGGATCCGGATCGCCTATACGAGTTATGATAATGCCAAGAAGGTTCTTCTGATTGAAGAAGAGAACATCCTTCTTGCCAGGGAAAACGTCAACATCGCTCTGGAAGGATTTCGCCGTGGCATTACCACCTTTATTGAACTGCGCACAGCCCAGCAAAGCCTTGCTGACGCCTACAACCGCCTCATTGCAGCACGTTTCAACGCAAAAGTTTCTGAAACAGAACTGCTTCGTCTTCATGGGTCACTCATCCAGTGATCTCAGGGATCGCCGCTGGTGACATTTTGCATACTTTTACCAATCGATGGAACAACGCAAGCTCCATGCAAACGGCCCGCTTTGTTCCCGCATTATTTGCGGAGCCTGGCGGTGGCACACCATTTCGCATGAACAACTGGATCGGCTCGTTCAGACAGCGCTCGATGCAGGCATTCGTTCCTTTGATCATGCTGATGTCTATGGCGATCACTCCAATGAAGAGCTCTTCGGTCAGGTTCTTCGCAGGAATCCCGGGCTCAGGAAAGGCATGCAGCTGATCACCAAGTGTGGCGTCAAGTTTCCTTCCACCAGGAGGCCTTCGACCCGTGTAAAGCACTACGACACTTCCTCTAAGCACATCATCTGGTCGGTTGAGAATTCGCTGAAAATGTTGAATACGGATGTGCTTGATCTTTTGCTCATTCATCGACCCGATCCACTCATGGATCCCCATGAGGTGGCTGAAGCACTAAGCAGCCTTAGGAGCGACGGTAAGCTGCTTCATGCAGGTGTTTCCAATTTTACGATATCTCAATTCCGGATGCTCCAATCTTATCTTTCATTTCCACTGGTGACAAATCAGATTGAGATCTCTTTGTCAAGACTGGATCCGTTTTTCAATGGGGATTTGGATTTTCTGATGGAACAACGGGTTTCGCCGATGGCATGGTCTCCGCTGGGTGGAGGGAAAACGATATCTGCGGACGAGCGAGAGGTTTTTCAAATGGCGTCAAAGTACAACGGTACATACAGCCAGTTGTCCCTCGCCTGGATCATGAAACATCCGTCCACCATTTTTCCCGTTATCGGCACGACAAAACCTGAACGCATCATAGAAGCGGCAGGGTCATTCGATATCCAAATCGACAGACAGGACTGGTTTGGGATATTAAAATGGGTTACCGGAAAGGATGTTGCCTAGATGGCTATTGCTGATGATCGATCAAGTCTGACAGCTTGAATTTCTGGATCATGTAATAGAGAAAATTGAAACTCAACGCATCATCATTATGAGTTTTCGAAGCTTCCTTGGGAGACTCAGGTTTGGTTGCGCGGTTGATGGGTCTTGGAGCGACGTGGAGGGTGTCCCTGATCACCGTTGAATTTTGGCTCGGATGATCATAGATCAAAGTTCTATCTTCGTTGAAGTTGATTTCGCGGTGGAAAGGCTCAGGTCCTTCAACGACCGGCGTTTCTTCCTGGGCCTGCGCAGAAAAGGATAGCAGCAGGGCTACCAGCGGAATAACGAGAAGAATTGAATATTTTACCTTCATAGACTTCAACTCCGGTACGACTTGCAAAAGTCGTGGTTTCGAATATACAAAAAAAGTGATCAAATGATAACCTGGGACGACTTTAGCAAGATCGATATCCGAGCGGGCACCATCCTTCGTGCCGAGCCCTTCCCCGAGGCCAAAAAGCCAGCTTTTAAGCTTTGGATTGACCTTGGCCCAGCGTTGGGAACGAAGAAAAGCAGCGCACAAATCACCCAGCATTACGCGATTAACGACCTGCCCGGGCGGCAAGTTGCCTGCGTGGTCAATTTCCCACCCAAGCAAATTGCCTCCTTTCAATCGGAAGTGCTAGTGACAGGATTTCCTGATGAAAATGGCTTTGTGGTACTTACGGCCATCGACAAGAAGGTTCCAAACGGGGCGCGATTGTATTAGACCATGCTCTTCACTGAATTTGCCAGCCTGGTAGGAGGTCAGGTGCTTCAACTTGGCGAAGACCACCCTTTGGATGCGATCGTCACCGACAGCAGAAAGCCCGTCATCACGAGAGGTTCTGTTTTCTTTGCCATTCACGGCAGCCGTCATGACGGTCATGGATATCTCGGAGAATTGTTTTCCCTTGGGTTGCGGCACTTTGTTGTGGAGCACCCGGTACGAATTTCTGAGCTCACCGGTGCGAGCGTATTGCAAGTGCCTTCTTCACTGGTAGCCCTCCAAACGCTCGCCGCCCACCACAGAAAACAATTCAACATTCCCATTGTGGGAATCACCGGCAGCAATGGCAAGACGACCATCAAGGAATGGCTCTATCAGGTTCTGGCACCTGGCCTTCATGTACTCAAGAGTCCTGGGAGTTATAACTCACAACTGGGTGTGCCGCTGTCTGTGTGGGAGCTTAATGACTCATATGACCTAGCCATTTTTGAAGCTGGCATCTCCACGGTCCACGAGATGGAGAAGCTTAGTGACATCATCCGACCAACCCTCGGCATATTCACCAACCTGGGCAGTGCACACAATGAAGGCTTTACGTCGCTGGCCGAAAAGGCTGATGAAAAGGCAAAGCTATTCACCCACTGCGAGGCAACGGTATGTTGCGCTGATCATCCCATGATTGTTGAGTCGTTAAGCAAACGGTCCATCAAAACCTTTACATGGGGGCTGTCAGCTACAGCGGACGTTCGGATTGAATCCATTCAAAAGCGGCGTGCCCGGCTGCGGTTTCGTGACCAATACCTGGAATTCACGCTCCCGTTTGATGAGCCTGTCATGCGTGAAAATGTATTTCATGTCATTGCATTCATGCTCCTGAGGAGCTACGCCTCACAAACCATCCAGGACCGCATCAATGGCCTCCAGTCGGTGCCCATGCGTCTCGAGCTGAAGCAGGGCATTCATCGGAGCACCTTGATCGACGATACGTACAACAATGATCTGGCTGGTTTAAAGATGAGCATTGATTTCCTAAGGAATCAGCAGAAAGCAAGGCGGGTCATTATTCTTTCTGACATTTTGCAAAGCGGACTGTTACCTGAAGAGTTGATCGGCAAGATCAGAGGACTGGTGTCTGTAGATGCTGTCACGGAATTTATAGGAATCGGACCCGTGCTTTACGCTCAGCGCGATGCCTTTCCCGGAGGAACTTTCTATCAATCCACGAATGAGTTTCTTCAGCATCTTGATACCACGAAATTCACTGACGCTGTCGTATTGATTAAAGGCGCCCGTCCATTCCAGTTTGAACGGATCGCGGAGCGCCTTCAACGAAAAGTTCACGGAACCGTCATGGAGGTTGATTTGACAGCCATGGTACACAACTTGAATTACTTCAAATCCTGCCTAAAGCCGTCTACAAAGATCATGGCGATGGTGAAAGCTTTTGCCTATGGCAGTGGTAGTGAAGAAGTGGCAAATATTCTTCAGTACCATCGTGTCGACTATCTCGGTGTTGCCTTTGCGGACGAGGGGGTTGAACTGCGAAAGAATAACATCCGGATGCCCATCATGGTGATGAATCCTACGGAGGAGAGTTTTCCGTGGATGATCGAATATCAGCTTGAGCCTGAAATCTATAGTGAGAAAATCTTCTCTTCACTTTTGGGTTTTCTCCGCGGACGTCCCTGTACGATCCATCTCAAGATTGATACCGGTATGCACCGGTTGGGCTTTGAGGAACAGGATATGGAAACGCTCACGAAGCTGCTGCGACAAAACAAGGACATCCACGTAGCCTCTGTGTTCACTCACCTGGCTGGCGCTGATGATCCACATCATGATGAGTTTTCAGCGCAACAGGTTAACCGGTTTACGAAAATGGCTGACCTGCTGGACCAACTTCTGGGCTATCGTCCATTGCGTCACGTGCTCAATTCTCCCGGCGTGCTTCGGCTTAGTCAATATCAATTCGATATGATTCGTGTTGGAATCGGTCTTTACGGAATTGATCCCACAGTGACTGGCAATGACAACCTGAAACCCGTGCTTACCCTGAAGACGATCATTTCCCAGATTAAGAATATAAAGGCAGGTGAAACGGTGGGCTATGGCCGAAAGGGAAAGGCAGACAAAGACATCACGCTGGCAACCCTGGCCATCGGATACGCCGATGGATTCAGCCGACGGTTCAGCAACGGTGCTGGTAATGTTTTGATCAACGGTCAGTTGGCCCCTGTCAAGGGGAATGTGTGCATGGACATGACGATGGTGGATATTAGCGGTATCTCTGCGCAGGAAGGAGATGAAGCCATTGTGTTTGGTCCAGGATTGCCCATTCAACAGGTAGCACAATGGATTGAAACCATTCCCTATGAGATTCTCACCAGCACCAGTGAACGCGTCAAACGTGTATTCCTCGCGGAATCTGTCTGATCTGGCTAGTTGTACTTTACATAGTGCTCCCACTTTTCGATCACTTCCCTAAAGTCGTCCGGCAACTCCGAATCAAACTGTACATTTTTCCTTGTCACCGGATGAACGAATCCCAGGGTCTTCGCATGAAGCGCTTGCCGCGGCATCCTCTTGAAACAGTTCTCCACAAACTGCCTGTACTTTGAAAAGGTCGTTCCTTTCAGAATCTGATCGCCGCCATACGTCGCATCATTGAAAAGCGGATGTCCCAGGAATTTCATATGCGCGCGGATCTGATGCGTTCTGCCTGTTTCCAAATTGCACTGAACCAGTGATACATACCGAAACCGCTGGAGAACTTTGTAATGTGTTATGGCTGTCCTTCCATAATCACCGTCAGGAAACGCCACCGTGATTCTTCGGTCTTTGAGGCTCCTGCCAACGTTTACATTGATGGTTCCTTGATCATCGACCGGCTCTCCCCACACCAGCGCCCAATACGTTCGCTCGATGGTGTGATCAAAAAATTGTTTGGCCAGGTGGGTCAGGGCTGCTTCCGTCTTGGCAATGACCAATAATCCTGAGGTGTCCTTGTCGATACGGTGTACCAATCCAGGTCTTCCCTCATTGCCTTCCATGTGAGGCAATTGTTTAAAGTGAAAAGCAAGGGCGTTGACGAGTGTGCCGGTCCAATTTTGGAACGCAGGATGGACCACCATGCCTGCGGCTTTGTTGATCACGAGCAGGTACTCATCTTCAAAAACGATATTCAGGTGAATGTCTTCAGGCACAATGTCGGTGTCCCTTGGGGGTTCAGGAAACGAAACCGTGATCAGATCTAACGGGTGAATTTTGTGATTGGGCTTCACGGACTTTTCATTCACCTGTACGAAACCGAGATGAATGCCTTCCTGAATTTTGGTTCTAGTCACATTGGACAAGCGATCCATCAGGAATTTATCAATTCTGACCAGGCTTTGACCCTTGTCGACCACAATCCTGTGATGCTCAAAGAGCTCATCATCCTGATCCTGGGGATCGTCTTCCTGATTGTCCGCGTTCTTCACGGGCCTAAATTACGGAGAACGTTGCAAGTTTTGCGGACTCAGGTCGTTCTCAAGTACCGGTCAACCTGAATGGAATGGGTAGTGTGTACCGTTGTCTTACAAGTTTGCGCAACTGGATGGCCGGCTTCCACTTCACTGTAGTCATCGAAGCCTTGATCGCGCGAATCGCCTCTTCATCACAGCCCTTACCCAAACCCTTGATCACTTTGAAGTCAGAAAGGGTACCATTTCGGTTGATCACAAATTCTACAAAAACCCTCCCTTCCAACCCAAGTTTCTTTGCTTCTGCAGGATACTTAATGTTTTCACCAACGGCTTTGTAAAATGCCGGAAGTCCGCCAACAGGGTAAGCGGAGTACTCTGTGACACTAAAGACTTCATCGGCCTTTTTCAACTGACTTGGTGAGGTCTTTGCGGGTAAACTCTTGATAAACTTGTAGTCAGACCGTGACACTATTCTGGTGGAAGCAAACGACTCGGTCGTTGTATACCGGTAAGGCATCGGCAAGAGGTTCTTGACTGGTCCAAACAATTCAAAGACTTCGCCTTCGACAGTCATTTCTCCGCTCACAAATCGCCCGGACTTGTAGATGCTTGTGATCCATGGTGATCCATTCGAGAGTGTACTTGTCCAGGTTCCTTCCTTCTGATGGTTGCGGAACTCTCCATTGGTAATAATTTTCGCGCCTGTGTAGGGCTCCACATATTCTTCAGTCCAGAATCCGTTTCCATCAGTCAGGAGTTTGGTGCCTGCCGAGTCATTGAGATACATGATTCTGGTTTCGAAATCACCGTATTGCACCTCTTGCCTTTGGGTACCATTTGAGTAGAAGTACTTCCAGGTTCCCTTGCGCACATTATCCTCGAAGTTGCCTTCAGACTCTTTCTGGCCATTTCGGAAATAGGTCACAGAAAGACCGTTACGCGCCCCGTCCTTGTACAGGGTTGTCATGATCAACTTATCATCCTTTGTGTAGTCCTTGGCTTCACCGGAAAACTTCTGGCTGGCGGTGTCCAACGTGAACGTACGGTAGAACATGGCTGAATCCTTTTTGGTCAGTCTCCACAGTTTGTCATAAAACAATTTGCCAGTGACCTGTGCAGCAGACAGCGGTGAGATAGCAAGAAGAAAAATGATGATTCGGAGTTTCATGGCGTCACTTCACATCCTCGGCAAACATCAGTATGTATCCGTCAGGATCCTTGATGGCGAATTCCCGTGCCCCGTAAAATGTCTTGCGTAATGGTACTACGAGTTCAATTTTTCCATCCAGAGATTTCAGTAATGTGTCAAGCCCCTTCACCTTGATATAGAAAGTAGCCGATGCTTCAGCCGTGCTGAAATCGAGGCTTGGCAGGTCTTCTTTTATGCTGGCAGCTGTTTGAAACATCATGGTCACCGGACCGCGCATGACCATAGCCCAATTCAGGATGCCGGTTTCGGGAACCGATGCAATTTTTTTGAACTGAAGTTGTCTCACATAAAAATCAACAGATTGATTGACGTCCGCAACAATAAGATTCGGTGACAAGGACTCAAAAACGGTTTCCTGGTTCATGGTGTCGTCTAAGGGGTTAGTAATTTAAGAAAATAAGCAACTCCGATGGTTAGTTAAACGACTATTCGTAGCAACCTTATGGAAGTGTCCCCGTCATTCCTCGAAAAAACGTAAATTGATACTGAATGAGATTGAAGCACGTTTTCATTGGTCTTCTATTCACATCGGTGGTGAATGCCATTGCCCAGGTTCCCGACAGGAATTACTACTACGTAGATAAACCCTACTACGCAAGATTAGTGGTTCCTAAAAGGGTTGAGCTTGTTATTGAAAATTCCAATATTGTCATTGATACGTTGATCATGGACAACAAGAGTTCAATCCGGTTTCCAAACAGTGTCACTTACCTGAAGGTCCAGCATGCTAAAATTGGTAAGCGATGCACGATGAATGCTGCCGGAGTTGGTGAAGCGCCCGGAGGGCGCGGGATGAATGGCCGTGGTCTATACATTACAATGACTTTTGAAACCCTCGGAAGCTTAACCATTGATACCCGTGGCGGAACAGGACGGCTCGGTGGAAATGGAAGCCGAGGAGTGGATGGAAGAAATGGAACCCTTGGTGAAGCGAACGGAGGGCCCGGAGGACCCGGCGGAAATGGTGCTCCTGGCGGAGATGCAGGTGATCTTACTTTTTACTATTCATGTAACGGATTTACACCTTCCATTAATGAAGCCGGTGAGCACGCCATCTTCTTCAAAAACCAGGGCGGTTTTGGAGGCGGTGGAGGTCCGGGCGGCCAGGGTGGACGAGGCGGCAAAGCAACAGTAACCAGGCAGGCAGTCCCCACGCCTGTTATTGAAGTCAACGGCACGAACGGCGTTTCCGGTCCGGCTGGCCCAATGGGTACCACCGGTGACAGAGGCCGGGATGGTAAACTCATTGTTGAGAAGATCCATGGGTAGTTGTGCTCCGTTGCGTCTTTGGTCAGTCGTTGTCCTTCTTGCTTTATCTTGCAAGGCACCCGATCAAACACAAGTCAATCTCTTCACTGAAGGTAGTGCACTTTGGATCAATGAGAATGTCCACCTTGAGGAGGCCTCCGGACTT
>JAEUUD010000005.1 GCA_016787625.1 Cyclobacteriaceae bacterium | reverse complement strand
TCCAACTTTTGTCATACCGTTCGGTCAGCAACAAAAAGGAAATGGAAATGGCTGAGTGGCTGACCACCGAACACAAGCTGGCTTCCATTCCTGTTTCAGCGTTCTATAAAAATAAACGCGAAGACCATTTGCTCAGGTTTTGCTTTGCCAAGAAGGATGAGACACTCGAACGTGCCGGAGCCATACTTAGACAATTCTGATCCATGGAGAACTTACGTGTCACGCTGATTCAATCTGCCCTCCATTGGGAAAGCCCTTCTGCCAACCTTGCCATGTTCGAAGAGAAGATCTGGAAAATTGGACAAGGCACTGACGTGATTGTATTGCCTGAAATGTTCACGACAGGCTTTTCGATGAATGCTGGTCCTCTTGCGGAGGTGATGGGCCTGCAGACATTCAAATGGATGAGCCAGATGGCGAGGCAAACAGGCGCTCTGATACTAGGAAGTTTCATTGTCAAAGAGGAAGGGAAGCATTTCAACCGGCTGCTATGGATGGAGCCAGGCGGTGACCATAAACTGTATGACAAGAGACACCTGTTTAGAATGGCACGGGAAAATGAAGTGTATGCTGCGGGAGACAGCCGTCTGGTAGGAACTTGGAAAGGATGGAGGATTTGTCCGTTGGTTTGCTATGACCTCCGTTTTCCTGTATGGAGTAGAAATGCCTGGGACAAGGAGCGCAAGCAAGTGACTTATGACGCATTGATTTATGTGGCCAACTGGCCCACAGCGAGGATTGGTGCGTGGGATACCCTGCTACGAGCAAGAGCCATCGAAAACCTCTCGTACGTTGTCGGCGTCAATCGCATTGGCCCCGACGGTCTGGGCGTGCCATACAATGGCCACTCCGCTGTGATTGATCCCAAGGGTGTTGTTGACTGGGAAGGTGGCGATCAGGAGCAAACCGCAACCGTTATACTGGACGCAGCTCACCTGGCGGAATTCAGAGACCGGTTTCCGGCATATCTGGATGGCGACACCTTCAGGCTTACCTGACATTTAAATCAGTGAGGTCGCTTTCATTCTTAAAGTCAAGCCTTACTTTTGCGACTCAAGTTCAATCCATGGCCACCCGCAAAATTACCAGAGCGCTGATTTCGGTTTATTACAAGGACAACCTTGAACCTATCATTCACCGCCTGGGCAAGGCTGGGGTTGAGTTTGTCTCGACAGGAGGCACGCAGCAATTCATAGAAAAACTTGGCTACCCGGTTACTCCGGTGGAAAAACTGACAGGTTATCCTTCCATTTTCGGTGGTAGGGTAAAGACGCTTCACCCGGCTGTTTTTGGAGGCATCCTCTTTCGCCGAAACGATGCTTCTGACAACGAGCAAGCGAGTCAGTACGGCATCGGTCCTCTTGACCTTGTCATTGTCGATTTGTATCCATTCGAGGAAACAGTGGCTGCCGGCGGAACAGATGATGAGATCATTGAGAAAATTGACATCGGAGGAATATCGTTGATTCGCGCCGCCGCGAAAAACCATGAGGATGTTGTCATCGTGGCATCACGGGCACAATATGGCGGCCTTCTTGAATTACTTGACAAGAATAACCTGCAGACGGAAACGGCCGACAGAAAACGTTTTGCGGCAATGGCCTTCGATGTGACTTCACATTATGACTCAGCGATCTTCGGTTATTTTAACAATGAACAGTCACTGCCTGCATTCAAAGCGAGTCATTCATCTGGTATGGCGCTTCGCTACGGCGAGAACCCACACCAGAAAGGAATATTTTATGGCAACCTGGATGAATTGTTCGAGAAACTCCAGGGGAAAGAGCTTTCCTATAATAATCTTGTCGACGTTGATGCCGCTGTAGACCTGGTTCAGGAATTCAAAGGCGAGACAGCTTTCGTCATTATCAAGCACACCAATGCCTGCGGTGTGGCTACGGGTAGAACTGTCAAGGAGGCATACCAGAAGGCGTTTCAGGCGGACACCCTTTCAGCCTTTGGAGGCGTTCTTGTTACCAACAAGGAGGTGGATAAGGACGCGGCTGAGGCCATGAACCCGCTGTTCTTTGAGATACTTATTGCGCCAGGCTACACTCAGGATGCATTGAGCCTCCTTCAGGCCAAAAAGAACAGGATCATTCTGCGGCAAAAACAAGAACTGAGAAGGAAAAAGCAGGTGAAAAGCCTGTTGAACGGACTGATTGAACAGGACTATGACTGGAAGACGGACGAACCGGCGGACTTAAAGGTAGTTACCGTCAGGCAGCCTTCGGAAGAGGAGACCAGAGGGCTGCTTTTTGCCAGCAAGATTTGTAAGCACACCAAGTCAAATACCATCATTTTGGCTGTAGAAGGCCAACTTTTAGCGAGTGGCGTAGGCCAGACAAGCAGGGTTGACGCACTTCGTCAAGCCATCGAGAAGGCCAGGGCTTTTGGGTTCAGCCTTCAGGGAGCCGTGATGGCATCCGATGCATTTTTCCCCTTCCCTGACTGCGTAGAGATCGCGGATCAGGCTGGCATCCGGGCAGTCATCCAGCCGGGCGGGTCGATCAAGGACAAAGACTCCATTACTTTTTGTGACGAACACAACATGGCGATGGTCTTTACCGGTTACCGGCATTTTAAGCACTGATCCTTGAGAAATGACCTGAATATTTCAGTAATTTCGGGGCACTTTTAACTGCACTTTTAAGGAGGAATTCCACGCATGGCACTATTTGATTTTTTCACCAGCGACATTGCCATCGACCTGGGCACGGCCAACACGCTGATCATTCATAAAGACAAGGTTGTTGTTGATGAACCTTCCATCATTGCTATGGATAAAATGACCGGCAAGGTGCTGGCCATTGGCCGGGAGGCTATGCAGATGCATGAGAAGACGCACGAGAACATCAAAACGATCAGGCCTTTGAAAGAAGGGGTGATCGCAGACTTTCATGCGGCAGAAATGATGATCCGCGGGATGATCAAGATGATTGACACAGGCAAGCGCTTGTTCCCACCGTCACTGCGCATGGTGATTTGTATTCCTTCTGCGATTACCGAAGTGGAGAAACGCGCTGTGCGCGACTCGGCTGAACACGCCAATGCGAAGGAAGTGTATATGATTCATGAGCCGATCGCTGCCGCCGTTGGCATTGGCATTGACATTGAACAGCCCATCGGTAATATGATCGTTGATATCGGCGGAGGAACGACTGACATTGCCGTCATTGCCCTGTCAGGTATTGTCTGTGACCAGTCCATACGCATCGCCGGTGATACATTTAACCGTGACATCCTGGATTACATGCGCCGACAGCATAATCTGTTGATCGGCGAGCGCACAGCTGAGCGTGTGAAGATTGAAGTGGGGTCTGCGCTGACTGAACTGGATGACGGTCCTGATGATTATGAGATTCGCGGCCGCGACCTGATGACCGGTATTCCCAAGACCATCAAGATTTCATACAGTGAAGTGGCGTTTGCCCTTGACAAATCGATTTCAAAACTGGAAGAGGCCGTACTTAAAGCCCTTGAGCTGTCACCTCCTGAGCTTTCTGCTGACATTTATGAACGCGGTATCTACCTCACCGGAGGTGGAGCCATGCTCAGAGGCCTTGACAAGCGCCTCTCGCTGAAGACGAAGTTGAAAATCCATGTGGCCGATGACCCGCTGCGCGCGGTTGTTCGTGGTACTGGCGCGGCGCTGAAGAACCTCAACCACTATCGCAAGGTGTTGATGACTTGATGCAATGCTGCGTCTAATCAATTTTCTATACAACTATCGGGCCTTTTTCACCTTCCTGTCCTTAGAGATTTTTTGTGCCTGGCTTTGGGTCGAGAACAGCCAATATCAGAACACCCAGTTTTTCAATTCTTCCAACCGGATCGCTGCCGGCATCATGGGAGCCGCCCAGCGTACGCGGGAGTACCTGTCCCTTCGTGATGTAAACCGGGAGCTCTCCATCGAAAATGCGCAGCTGCGAACCCTCGTCGAGCGATTGAATTCCGGAGAAATGCCGGTCCTCATCGCTGACAGCCTCACACGGTTTGATTTTATCGGCGCCAAGGTGATCAACAATTCGGTTGCACAATTCAAAAATCACATCACCATCAACCGGGGAACCGATGAGGGCTTGCAGCCCGGTATGGCCGTGATCTCGACTTCAGGTGTTGTAGGAAAAGTAAAGTCAGTATCAGAACATTTTGCGGTGGTAACTTCCTTGTTGAACACCGATGAACAGGTGTCCAGCGTGTTGAAGCGGACCGGAAGTTTTGGTACTTCTCAATGGGACGGAATTGATCCGCTATTCGTAAAGCTGCATTACATCCCAAGGCATGTCAGGCCGGAGGTAGGTGACTCGGTGGTGACATCGGGATACAATGCTGTATTTCCGGAGGGCATCCTGATAGGCGTCATTAGCAAAGTTGATCTTAAGGAAGAGGCGCAGTTCTTCGACATCCAGTTGGCACTGGCCCAGGACTTTCGCCGGTTGTCGTATGTCAAGGTTGTCAGGAGCATGCTGAAGAATGAAATTGATTCACTGGAATCACATGCACAGCGATAAATAGTATGAACCGTTCAGGCATTTTCGTCTTTGTCTATTTTGTGCTCTACATGCTGGCGCAAGTCATGCTGCTTAAGCAGTTGATTCTTTTCAACACCGCTTTCTGTTTTGTTTATGTAGCCTTCATTCTCATGCTTCCCATAGAAACCAATCCGCTCGTTCTGATGCTTGCGGGATTTCTGATGGGGTTTTCAATCGATGTGTTTTACGATAGCCTCGGGCTTCATGCCATGAGTCTGATATTGGTGTCATACCTTCGGAACTACTGGCTGACAACCATCACGCCTCAGGGCGGATATGATGCCGGGCAAGGCCCGACACTTGCTGTCAATGGTCTGCAGTGGTTTATGGTGTATGCACTTCCGCTCGTATTCCTCCATCATTTCATCCTTTTCTTTGCGGAGGCTGGTGGATTTGGCATTTTCTGGTACACCATGTTAAAGGTTATTGCGAGTCTTACTTTTACCATGACCGTGATTCTGCTCTTGCAGTACTTTTCGTTTGAACGAAGACGATGAACGAGGGAAGAAAAGAACTTTTTCAGTTGATCATAGTTGTTACCGGGATCATCTTCCTGGTCAAGCTGTTCTTTATTCAGATTATCGACACACGTTATGCTCAACTGGCAGACAGCAATGCCATTCTCCGGCAGCCTGAATATCCTGTCAGGGGTCTGATCACAGACAGGAATGGTAAACTGATCGTTTACAACACGCCTGAGTACAAGCTTGAAGTGCTGTTGAAAGACGTGAAGAATTTTGATTCTGTAAAATTCTGCAAGGTCTTTGCGATGTCGCCCGAAGACCTGCGAAAGCGCTTTAAGGAAATGAAAGCGCGAAAGGAATTTTCTCCCTACAAGCCGACATTGTTTCTTGATCAGCTGTCCACGATCGATTTTGCCAGGATACAGGACTACCTCGATGAATTTCCTGGATTCTATGTGCTGGCGCGAACAACCCGTGCGTACACTTCACCGGCTCTGGCAAATGCGCTTGGTTACGTAAGTGAAATCAGCAAACGCCAGCTGGAAGACGACAAGACCAGGATTTACAAGCAAGGCGACTACATCGGGCAGAGCGGCATTGAGGCGTTTTATGAAGAGCAACTGCGTGGTACGCGCGGGACACGCTTCAAGTTGAGAAACGTGAAGGGCATCATCCAGGGATCGGTTGAGAATGGAAAATATGACACACTTTCCATTCCGGGCCAGGATTTGGTCACCGGCATTGACCTTAACCTGCAGTTATATGGAGAGTTTCTCATGAGGGGTAAGGCCGGGAGCATTGTGGCCCTTGAGCCTGCAACTGGAGAAATAATGGCTCTGGTTTCAGGCCCGTCCTATGATCCCAACCTGCTGACAGGTCGTGAATACAGTTCCAATTTCCGACTGATCAGCAGTGACTCCAATAAGCCGTTGTTCAACAGACCGTTGATGGCTCAATACCGGCCAGGTTCTATATTCAAGATCGCCCAGGCGATGACCGCTCTTCAGGAGGGTGTGATCACCCCCGATACACGAATTCGGTGCGACCGAACGATCATCATGTGTCATGGTGCTCATTCTAACGAAGACCTTCGTGGAGCCATTGCCAATTCCTGCAATCCTTATTTCCATAGCGTTCTTCGCAGGATGTTGAACAAAGGAAAGGTGAATGATCCTTACCAGGACACACGCATCGGACTGGAAGAATGGAATCATCACATCATGAGCTTTGGATTTGGTAAGCCGCTGGGTATAGACCTCCCGAATGAAAAAAGTGGACTAATACCTTCACCGACCTATTATGACGGTGCATACCGTGGAAAGCCGTGGAAGTTCTCGAATATATACTCACTGGCGATTGGTGAAGGTGAAAACCTCGTTGTGCCCATTCAAATGGCGAATTTTGCAGCGACGGTTGCCAACAAAGGATATTATTACACACCTCACCTGGTCAAGGCAATTGGTGACGACAAGAAGCCGCTCGATCAGTATCTTGAAAAACACTACACAACGATCGATTCCGCCTATTTCAGAATCGCGGCAGATGCCATGCAGGAAGTCGTGGAGGCGGGCACAGGTCAGTACCGGGCAAGATTGGCTGATGTTGTTGTTTGCGGAAAAACCGGAACGGTGGAGAACAACCCTCCGCTGTTTGATCACAGTGTGTTCATTGCCTTTGCGCCACGGGAGAATCCAAGGATTGCTATTTCTGTGTACGTAGAGGATGCTGGCCAGGGCGGACGAGCGGCCGCTTCCATCGCTTCGTTAATGATTGAAAAGTACCTGTTCGGACAAACCAAGCGGCCCTGGATTGAGCAATACGTGTTGATTGGAAATTTTGAGGATGTAAAAAATTGATGCGCGAAGACAACATATCGGGAAGTCTTGACTGGACAACCATTGGCCTTTATGCGGCTATGGTGTTTCTCGGTTGGCTCAACATCTACGCGGTGGGCTACGATGAGAATGTGGGTCATTCCATTTTCACCTTGTCCCTCAACTCAGGAAGACAGCTGATGTTCATCGCGGCTTCTGTTGTGATCATTTTCGGCATCGTCATTTTGGATATGCGGTTCTATGATGCCTTTGCCTACATCATCTACGGCGTGATCCTCCTGGCTTTGCTGGCCATTCCATTTATTGGAAAGGAAGTTGGAGGCAACAAGGCTTGGATCGGCATCGGATCTTTCGGCGGTCAGCCATCTGAACTTGCCAAATTTGCCACGGCCCTTGCTGTTGCAAAGTATATCGGTTCCGTTGGTTTTAGGATGGACAACCTCCGCAACCAGGCGGTGCTTTTTGCCATCATTGGTGCTCCCATGATGTTGATTTTGCTGCAGCGGGATGCTGGCACAGCCATGGTGTTCAGTTGTTTTATGGTTGTCTTTTTCCGTGAAGGAATGTCGCCTTTCCTGATGATCGTTGGCTTCTGTGCGGCAGCCATCTTCATTCTCACCTTACTGGTGCCCAACCAATGGTACCTCCATGGCGCCATAGCAATCGCGCTCGTGATGCTCATCGCTTTCGGAAAAAAGAAAGTGAAGCGAATGGTCTTACTCACCCTCGGTGCGATTCTGGTTATGGGGGTGATTGAAAGCGTTGACTATGTCATCACCGATGTTCTGAAGCCACACCAGCAGAACCGGATCAAGGCACTTATCAATCCTGACGCTGATCCACTTGGCTATGGATGGAATGTGACGCAAAGTAAAATTGCGATCGGTAGCGGAGGTATCTCAGGCAAAGGATTTCTTCAGGGTACACAAACAAAATTTGATTTTGTTCCCGAGCAGAGTACGGATTTTATTTTCTGTACCATCGGAGAAGAGGAGGGTTGGCTAGGGAGTGTGGCCATCATTGCATTATTCACCACCCTGCTGCTCCGGATCATCTACCTGGCAGAGCGACAGAAGAATCGTTTTGCCCGGGTTTATGCTTATGGCGTAGGATCAATTTTCTTTTTCCACTTCGCCGTTAACATCGGGATGACCATTGGCCTTTTCCCTGTTATCGGAATTCCCCTGCCATTTTTCAGTTATGGAGGCTCTTCCCTTTGGGGATTTACCATTCTTCTCTTTATTCTGCTAAAGATTGATGCTCACCGCGGCCAATTGTTGCAGCGGGTATAAGCAGGGCATTACGCAAAGCGCCGTTCCACCACCTCCATGAACTCCTGATATTCTTCACTCTCAGGATTCCATTCACCGTAATTATTGCTAAGAAATGTTTTGGCCTGTGTCAGGCTGTCGAGTTCATCAAGGCGTTCAATGGCTGCCGAAAACAATTCAAAATCTCCGTTAAAGAGGATCTTGGTAAACATGAATTTCTGATTGATCGTCAGCACGTCTTTGATCTTCTTCGTTTTTTGAAAATTCTCGGCCAGTGTGGAGCCCTTACCCGGCTGTTGATCGTATAAAGGCACCTGCGGTGGAGGCGATTTCTTTTCGGGTTCTGGCTGTGCCGGGGTTTGCACAACCGCTTTTTTTACTTCCTGTTTTGGTTGTTCAGCATGAACCTTGGGAGGCGTCGGTTGCGCTTTATGCTCATATAATTTTTCCACCTGAAGCGGAACGATTTTGGAGAACCTGGTTACGTAATCATCAATATCCTCGGGAGTGAAATTGACCTCTTCCAGGATGTGATCGAGTGACGCAAAGGCTTCGTTGCCGCCAAGCGTTTGAAGTTTTTTTGCTTCCAGCTCCTGAAGGAGCTTCTCCAGTGGTGTACGGTTGATGCGTATATACTTAACGTGATTGCGAAGGTCTTCGATTTTCAATTGGTTTCCCTGAGTGTCAAGTGTTTCTGAATAGAAATCATAAGGATCCAAAATCAGGAACAGCGTGCTGGACACGGCTTTTTTCAGGAGGGGTTGAAAGTTTTCCCGTGAAATTGAAATGGAATTTGAAAGCTGGTTCTGAAACAAAGTCAGCGCTTCGGCCACCTTGGGCGCTGTGTAGTCGAAATAGGGGCTATGAAGTTTTTGACTTTCAAGTTTCCACGCCTGGAGGAGTTCGCGGATGACAAACAGGTTGATTTGCTGAATATCGCACAGGGCAAGAATTTCAGGCCCCGTTATCTTTTCTTTCGCAGAGAAAAAAGAAGCTGTTACCTTCGAGGAGTAGTCGTCACTGTAATCTTCAAGTGCTTTTAAGCTGATTTTTTCATCCATGACGAAGAGGCGCTTGTATTTTTTCGAATGATGGTAAAGATAGTCATAGAAAACCTTGGACAAAAAGAGTTAGCGCTGACCGATTTGAATAAGTCGGCGCTACAGCAATTCCAGGCCCATTTTGTCGACTGGATGCAATCATGCGGAGGCAAGGGCAGGTGCACGTCCTGCAGAATGATTGTTCTCAAAGGCGGGGAATCACTTGGCCGACTTTCACCAGCCGAAAAGAAGTACAGCGATCAGGGACTTTTACGCGCCAATGAACGACTGGCATGCCAGGTAAGAATTGTTGAAGATCTGGTTATTCGCGTGCCGGAAGATTCCAAACTGCCGCACGTGACCTACACCCCCTGATTATTTCTTCAATGGAGCTGAGATGCGATACTCCGTATCAACGTCTCCTTTGCTGATGTCTGTTAATTTTCCTTTCAGCATTCTTTTCTTGAGCGGAGACAAGTAGTCAATAAAGAGCTTCCCGTCAAGGTGGTCGTATTCATGCTGAATGATCCGGGCTTTGATGCCGTCGTATTCCTCTTCTTTTTTATTCCACAACTCGTCATAATAGCGGATTTTGACTTTCGCTGGCCGCGAAACCTGTTCACGGATATTGGGAATACTCAGACAGCCTTCTTCAAAAGGCCACACATTACCGGCTTCATCCAGGATCTCCGGGTTGATGAACGCCTTCTTGAATCCGCTCATGTCCTCCTTTTCTTCTTCCAGCGTCGTGCCATCCACCACAAAGACCCGGATACTCTTGCCAATTTGAGGCGCTGCAAGCCCGATACCATGTGCAGCATACATCGTCTCATACATGTCCTGTACAAATGCAGGCAGGTCGATAGAATCTTTCTTCAACTCCTTGGCCCGCTTTCTAAGTATCGGGTCACCGTAAACAACAATTGGATAAACCATCAGATCGCGCTAATAGCCGCAAAGTTAAAGAATCATCGACTATTTCGCAGAGGAGAGATAAGACTGAAGGATGAGGGTTGCACTGACTTTGTCGACATTTCCCTTGATACGTCTGTCTTTCTTTTTCATACCGCCATCCAGCATCGCTTGTTTGGCCATCGAACTGGTGAAACGTTCATCCACCAAAGCCAATGGAATGCCAGGGAATTTGTTCCGCAGTTGTTCTTCAAGTTTGCGAACATGTGGCGTTGCGTCTGTGTCCTGGTTGTTGAGGTTTTTTGGCATCCCCAGAACGAGCTGGCCAACCAGCTCTTTCTCCATGTATGCCTTCAGGAATGAAATGAGCTTCTCCGTTTCAACCGTTTCGAGCGCTGTGGCAATGATCCTGAGCGGATCGGTGACAGCCAACCCCGTACGCTTCATTCCATAGTCGATGGCCAGTATTCTGCTCATGCGGTTACTGTCGGCAAAGATAATCGGGACTAATGGGTTTTGACAGGCTTTCAGGAGTGGTTTCGGGGTATGTGAACTTTGCTCCATCTTTGTCGTTTCAGGTAGAACGGATACGCTTTATGGAAATCAATAATACACCACGTCAAATAGCTCTTCCCCTTGTCCTTGGTATCGGCCTGGCGGCCGGTGTACTCATTGGCTCCGGGTTTGACTCGAAGCCAATAGCTGGCAATCAGGGAGGAGACATTCAAAAATTCCGGGAGGTCCTTGGCCTCATTAGAGAAGAATATGTTGACACACTCCAGACACAGAAACTGGTCGACGATGCAATCGAGCACATGCTTGAAAAACTTGACCCTCACTCCACCTACATTCCTATCAGTGAACGAACAGAGGTCAATGAAAACCTGCAGGGTAACTTTGAAGGTATAGGCATTGAGTTTAACATTTTTCATGACACCCTTGTCGTCGTATCTGCCCTGAGTGGAGGACCCTCTGAAGCTGTGGGACTTCGGTCAGGTGACAAGATTGTCAAGATAGGGGATAAGGTGGTGGCCGGAACGGGGCTTACCAATTCTCAGGTGATGAAGTTGCTGAAGGGCCCTAAAGGCACGACAGCCGTTCTGCAGGTTGTCAGGAAGAATGAAAAGAACCCTATGGAATTCACCATCATCCGTGACAAGATTCCCCAGGTTTCAGTTGACGTTGCGTATATGATCGATCCGGAGATAGGATATATCAAGATCAATCGCTTTTCTGCAACGACCTTCGAAGAGTTTCAAACGGCGATGGGCGACCTCAAGAAACAGGGAATGAAAAAACTGATTCTTGATCTTCAGGGAAACCCGGGAGGTTACATGAATCAAGCGATTGACCTGGTGGATGAATGCTTATCAGAAGGAAAGAAAATTGTTTTCACTAAGGGCAAGGACAAAAAATATGACTCTGATGCCATGTCAACATCAAAAGGTGATTTTGAGCAAGGAGACATGATTGTGCTTGTCAATGAAGGAAGTGCGTCTGCGTCTGAGATTGTCGCCGGAGCCCTTCAGGACAATGACCGCGCATTGGTTGTGGGCAGAAGGTCGTTCGGCAAGGGGCTCGTGCAAACGGGATTTGATTTGAGCGATGGATCGGAATTGCGTCTGACCATCTCGAGGTATTACACCCCAAGTGGACGATCCATTCAAAAACCTTATGGTGACGGGGAGGAGTACTCTAGCGACATCACCAGGCGTTTCCGTCATGGAGAATTTTTTCACGCTGATTCCATCAAGTTTAGTGATTCGCTCCGCTATGAAACGGCCAATGGCAGGTCTGTTTATGGCGGCGGAGGCATCATGCCCGATTATTTTGTGCCTCTGGACACAACACAGAACAGCCGTTATCTCAATGAGCTTTACATCAGCAATTCTGTTCAGGAATACACTTTCAATTATGCTGGAGTGAACAAGGACAGGCTGATCAAGGCTGGTTACGAACAGTACCTCAAGAATTTTACGGTCACCGACGCCATGCTGGATGACCTTGTGAAGGTGGGCAAAGGAAACAAGGTGACCCCTGATCTGGCCGACCTCAAAAGACATAAGCAAGCCTTTCAGGTGAATGTGAAGGCGCAAATCGCGAGGAGGATATGGAAAAACGATGGCTTCTATCCCATTTTTAATGAGACGAATGAAGTCCTTCAGCAGGCCGTCAAGCTTTTTGACCGGATACCTGATCTCCATCGCAGCAAATTGTAGGTAGGCCGGGAAATCCGGGAGTTTGAGTACCTGGAATTTTCTAACTTCGGCTTCGCATAAAGCGGATCCAAGGTTATGTTCTATCAGCGTTTAGGAAAGATCCCACCCAAGAGACACACACAGTTTAGGCAACCCGACGGGTCTCTTTACAAGGAAGAAGTCGTTAGCTCCGAAGGGTTCTCGGGAATCTATTCCATCCTTTATCATATCAATCCACCAACACGCATCCGGTCACTGGGTGAGCCTGTACCGTACGGTCCGAAAAAACTGGAGCATTATGGGCTGCGACAAACGCACCTGAATACCTCCAAGGTTGGTGAGACAGGAGAAGACTATCTGTCGGCGCGCAAGGTATTGCTCATGAACAACGACTGTTCTCTCGCCATTTGCACACCACGCCAGCGAAAGATGAATTACTTCTACAAGAATGCCGAGGGTGATGAAGTGCTTTTTGTTCACGATGGTGGAGGGAGACTGATTTCACAATTTGGCGTGATCGAATTTCGGCAGGGCGACTATGTGGTAATCCCCAGGACGGTCATCTACAAACTTGAGTTCAATGATGGTCCCTTGCGGCTGCTTGTTATAGAATCTGCATCACCCGTGGAGACCGTACGACGGTATCGAAACAGGCTTGGGCAATTGCTGGAGCACTCACCGTATTGCGAACGCGACATCAGACCTCCACAAGAATTGGTGACCGAGACCGCCAAAGGGGAGTACCTGGTCAAGATCAAGAAATTGGGTCACCTGCATCAGTACACCTACGACCACAGCCCCCTCGACATTGTAGGATGGGATGGATTTCTTTGGCCATATGCATTTTCTGTTCATGAATTTGAGCCGATTACAGGCCGAATACACCAGCCGCCGCCGGTGCACCAGACATTTGAAGGACACAATTTTGTGATATGTTCATTTGTCCCGCGGTTGTTCGATTACCATCCATTGGCGATACCTGCTCCCTACAACCATAGCAACATTGACAGCGATGAAGTGTTGTACTATGCTGAAGGAAATTTCATGAGCCGAAGAGGAATTGAGCGAGGGTCATTCACCCTGCACCCCGGTGGCCTGCCGCACGGACCACACCCCGGTACGGTAGAGAAGAGTATTGGTGCAAAAGAAACAAAAGAACTGGCGGTGATGCTCGATACTTTTAAACCCCTATTCCTGACGACGGATGCAGCTGATTTCATTGACAGTAAATACCCGATGAGCTGGACAGATCACGCCGAAGGATTTAATGAGATTAATACACCCTGAACCCTATGAAAAAGACAATGTTTCAGGTATTGGCGTTTATCAACCGGATGATATTGCCCAGGATGAGTAAGAAGGATCTCACCAGGCTCACCAAAACACAGAAGGCGATTGTGGCATACCGCTATTGGGTGACCATCAACGCCATTGAGTAGATTCTAACTTAAATGGAAAGTGTGGATTTGTGCGACCCCTTCGGGGTCGGATTGATGATTTACCCTTTTCTTCAAAGATGTGATGCCTTCGGCATCAGGACCCGTAACTAAATGAGCAAGCGCATCCCGAAGGGATGCCGCCTTTGTAGAAAGGTGGTGGGAAACAATTTGATTCGATGCCGGAGGCATCGCACAGCAATCAAGTCAGAATTCTGATCATTGGGATTATCGCTGAACCTGATCAAATTCTACCCTCATGATCCTCTGGTACTACATGTTCAAACCATTGATTGAAGTATGGCATTTCGTAGCCTATGTCAAATTCCTTCAGTAAGGAACTGTATTCATCCTTGAACGTTATTTTTTTGTGATGCTCTTTCTGATTTTGGATATAAGAAGCAATTCTGGAAATATCCCTTTCATGGTATGAGAATGCCCCAAATCCTTCTTGCCACCTGAACGGAAAGGGTGTAATGCGACTTTCATTGATGAATTTGTTTGAAGACTTCTTGACCTCTCTAACCAAATCCGAAAGGCAACAGGAGGGCTTCATTCCAATAAAAAAATGAATGTGATTGGATGTGCCATTGATGGCAATCATTTTTTGCTCCATTCTCTGTACCGTACCTGTGATGTACTTGTGGAGCAATACTTCCCAGGACGGCATGATTAAACTCTGTCTCCCCCTGACAGCAAACACGACCTGAATATAGATTTTAGAATAAGTTGACATATCTGTCGCATGAAGCATGGACTCTTTTACATCGAAATTATTGATGTAGGATTATGGCCTACTGCCTGGAAGTAATAAGTCAGGATAATCCAATGGGGCTTTGTACGGTGAACAAGATCGGGACCTGTTCATCAAGGTGAGGGTGCCATGTCAATGGCGGTACAATCGTGGAAATTGTTCAGAATGAGTTCATTTCCGACTGACCAGGAACCCGAACACCGCTGCCGTAAAGAACATGAGCAATCCATACATGCCTGATGGCATGGCCATTGAAGGATTGTGCATGACATTCAAAGCGATGTAGATGGCCAGGGTGCCATTGTGTAATCCAATCTCCATACCAATAGCGATGGCCTGACGTTTCTCCACACGAAACAATTGTGGAACAAAGTAGCCGGTGGCCATGCTCAAGATATTGAAGAACAATACCGGAGCACCCAGTTCATTGATGTAAAGCCCCAATGTTGCCCGTTCGTTGTAGGTGATGGCCGCGATCACCAATGCGAGAAAAAGTGCAGATAAAATCTTTACAGGTTTATCCATTCGACTTGCAAAGCCAGGCATCTTTGACCGTATGATCATGCCAATCGTCACAGGCACAAGAACGATGGCAAATACCTCAATGACTTTCTTGAACTGCATGGGGAGATATTGACCCTCATCCATGAAGTACTCCATCGATAAATTGACAATGAATGGAAGGGTAAACAGTGTGAGGAGACTGTTGACGGCAGTCAGGGTGATGTTCAATGCCACATCTCCTTTGGACAAATGGCTATAGAGATTGGCAGTGGCGCCACCGGGGGATGCCGAGAGGAGCATGAGCCCGACAGCGAGTACAGGCGACATGCCGAAGACAATGGTCAGGAAAAAGCAAAGCAGTGGCAGCAGGATCATCTGGCACGTCAAAGCGATCGTCACTGCCTTGGGATACAAGGCCACGCGCTTGAAATCTTCCAGCGTGAGGGAAAGGCCAAGGCCCAGCATGATGACGCCCAGGGCCACGGGCATGATGACGGTGGTAAGAATGGATGCCTGCATCCGTAAAAGGTAGTAAAAAAGTTATCTTGGCAGGAATTCAGTATGGAGAAATTTGCGCTTCCCATTCAGGTACGCTGGTCTGACATAGACCAGAACAGGCACTTGCGGCATTCGGCCTACTATGATTACGCGGCCACTGTGCGCATTGCATGTTTTTCAGATCACGGACTTACCAACCTGACCTTTGAAGAAATGCATATCGGCCCTATTCTTTTTCGCGAAGAAGCTTTGTTCAAGAGAGAGATAAAGTTTGAGGACAGGATTACCGTCGATGTGGAGGTGACAAAATCGATGCGTGACTTTTCGCGCTGGAGCATCCGTCACCGGTTTTTCAAGGATGATGGGACTTTGTCGGCGGTAATCAATCTGGACGGCGCCTGGATGGATATCATCAAAAGAAAGCTGGCTGTGCCGAATGACAGAATCCGGTTGGTATTTGATGATTTCCCCAAGTCAGAGGATTTTCAGTGGCTGGAGCCGAAGCCCACTAAGCCTTAGTAACCCATTCTTCAATCACGGCAGGAAAATGCCGGTGTTCCAACTGGTGCACTTTTTCTGCAATGGTATCCACAGTGTCTTCTGCGTCGATGGCGCAGGCCGCCTGGAAAATGATTTTACCTTCATCAAATCGTTCATTGACCAGGTGAATGGTGATGCCTGTCTGCTTTTCTCCTGATGCCTTGACGGCTTCGTGTACCTTTTGCCCATACATTCCTTTGCCACCAAACTGCGGGAGCAGAGAAGGGTGAATATTGATGATATGTCCAGGGTATGCTTCGATCAGGTAAGGTGGAATCAACCAAAGGAAACCGGCGAGAATCACATGTGTAATTTGCTGATCCTCGAGAGAAGCCATGACGTCTTTTCCTTCCCGGAATTGTTCACGGTTGAAAACCCGGGTTGATACATCAAACTTCTTTGCCCTTTCCAATACGCCAGCATGAGGATTGTTGCTCAGCACGAGGCCCACAATGATTTCCGAATGATGCTGAAAATGCTTCATGATCGCTTCGGCATTGGTTCCATTGCCTGAAGCAAATACGGCAAGACGACGATTACTCACGGCAGCAAAATAAATCAAACGAAGGCCATACTGAAAATCCCAACCAGCATAATGATTTTACAGAACTGGCTGAGCAGATGAAAGTCCTTTTTTGTGTCTGCGCGGATCAACCAGGCAATCATGATGCCCATGGGAAGGAAGAGACATCCAAGAAAATAAGGTACAGGCAGTTGCTTGACCCACATATGAATCGCAATGACCGCAAGAAAAAAGATGACCAGGAGCAGATAGACAAAGAGCTTTGAACCCCTGATGCCCCAGATGATCGGGAGGGTTTTGCATCCAAAGGTGTCGTCACCCTTCAGGTCTTCCATATCCTTGATGATTTCGCGGATGAGGGTCATGAAAAAGGCAAAGAGGGCGTAAACCCAGGCAACAGCCACCATGGGAGGATACAACATGTTGACGACGATCACGGCCATCCCTGTCAACAACGCTACGATGAAATTGCCGGAGAAGGGAAGTCGCTTCAGGGCATTGGAGTACCACCAGAGAAAAAAGGCCGAGAGAAAATTGACGATACCAATTCGCCAATCCAGAACAAAGCCGATCATCACCCCGGACACGGAGCAGACGGTGTGTAGCAATAACACAAACCGTCTTGACAGGATCTTCCCGACGATCACCCGGTCTGGCTTATTGATCAGGTCAATCTTGATGTCATAGTAGTCGTTGATGCTGTACCCACCCGCGGCAATGATCACGGTAGAGAGCACCAGCAGGGCAAGTCGCGGATCCTTCCAGGTGTCGGGTGAAATAAGAAGGCTTGCCGCCGCATATTGCGCCAGCGCAATGATCATCAGATTCCAGATTCTTGTGAGCCGGACCAGCGCCTGCAAGGGTACCATGGAAGCAAAAATAGTGAAGCAAGGCGGATTGTCAGTCCGTCAATGGTCAGTGTCGAAGTCGAAGTAGTCGTCTTTCTGCAGCTCAAGCTCCTTTTTCTTCTTTTTTCCTTTCAGCCTGAATGCGTCCTTTAACTCCTGCACTTCTTTCTTCAGGTCGTTACCGATCTTTTTCCTGACAGCCACCTGATCGTACGCCACTTTGTAGTTGTCCGTAGTGCCTGTGATTTTCAGATAAACCTTCGAGCGCCCTTGCAAATCATCCTCCACGGCTCCGAAGGCTTCATCCGGATCAATTTTCTTTTTATTGCGCAAGGGGGCCACGACGCGATAATCGATATTTTGATCGAATGAATGTGTTCCACTCAACATCAGGGTGGTCACATTGCTGCGGATATCCATTTGCGGAATGTATACGGTTTTATTCTCGATGTGAATGTCATTTTTCAATTCAGCAAAGCGAAGCTTGTTCAACCCGTCATCGTCGAGGTACTTGTTGAGTTTGCGGAGCGGTTCAAAATTGTTGATCTCACCTTTACGAATGGTTGTATTGACATCAGCGATCAGTGTTTCCGGAAAAATGCGCAAACCTTCCTGGAGCGTCGCTTCCAGGTTGATGAATGCGTCAGCCTGACCTTTCAGGTGGTTGTAGGCTATGAAGTCCTGACGGAAATTGTCGAACACGTAAAACAGCGAGTCAACGTAAATGCCCTGCAGCGTTGCAGATGTGATCAGGTCGATCGCTTTTGGATTCTTGGCGTCCACAATACCTGAGAGGTCAATGGACCCTCCCATCGCTTTTAGCTTGATGCTGCGGGAAACGGCGACCTGTCCTTTCACAAGCAGGTCACCCTTCACATCGATGGCATGAAAACGCTTGAAGTTCAGTGAGTCGATGGAGCAGTTGAAATTCAGGTTGACGGCCGGAGAAATGGAGAAGGCATAAGGCCCTTTCTCCGACTCACTGAAACCGATTTCAAAGAGCCGGTCAACATCGAGAAAGCGTGACGACAAGTCAGCTTCAATCCCGATGGGCTGATTATCAAAGATGATGTATGTGACAATGTTCTTGAAGAATCCGTTAAGCCGGAAGTCGCTGCGCTCGAACTTACCCCGGAGGTCGCTCATGGCCAGATCGTTGTTGTTGAACTGAAGTGTCCCGTTGAGGCCTTCAAAGTGAAGGTTCCTTTTGCCGATGGTCATGTCCATGTCCTTCAGTTCCACGGTTCCTTCCGTACGTACTTGCTGGGCCGTTGTCCTGTTTTTAAGTAAAGCGATCTGACCGCTCATTGACACCTTGGCTTTCACCATGCCTTTCAATTCGTGTATTCCGTTGACGGGATAGAAATTCAGGATGTCTTCAGCGCGTTGCTCACCTTCGAAGTCCATGGTGACAAAAGGATCATCGAAATTCCTAAGGTTGAAATTGCCTTTGAAGGGTGTACCATTGAGTGATGCGGAAATGTTCTCCAGAGAAAGTGCAGCTTGCGAATACTTAGACAACGATGGCGTAGAGAACGTCCCCTGCAGGTGAACTTCCTCAAGATTGGATTTAGAACCGGGATGGACGAGGGTAACATTGCGGAAGCCAAAAGCCACCGTAAGAAAGGGATCCTTCCGTCTGCTGATTTCACCCTTGAGCCGGGCATCAAAATATACTTCGCCCTTGCTCTCGTATTTTTCAAACCGTCGATGAATGTCTTCAGGAAACAGCTCGAGCAGGAATTGAAGATCGGTTTCTTTACCCACCACATGAAGATCCATCAGGTTTTCATCTTTGAACAAATATGACCCGCTGACATCAAATGCATCACCGCCAATGGTCAGTGTGGTTGGCTTGAAGAGCATGGATTTTTCTTCGTCGTTATAGTCGAGATCAGCCGAAACATCAAACGCTTTGTCTTTGAAGAAGACCGATTTTCCCACACCGATTTGCCGGATGGTGATATCCCCTTTGGTCTTGATATGATATTGGTTGTCGCTGGCGATGATTGTTGCTGTCAGGTCATTGCTGAAGAAAGCGTGGTGCTGAATGACAGACTGGTCATGATAATTAACCGTCGATTTCAGGAGCCGCACGTTCTGCAGGTTGAACGAGACGCCGCCCGCATCGACGGAGTCGTCGGTATAGCGGACGATGGTGTAGTTGTTTTCGCCGTCTTTGTCGATGCGGAGGTTGGTTTCACTGTCCTCGATACGGAGCCCCTGCACGATGTATCGCCCTTGCCAGACGTCAACGGGGTTGAGGGTGAAAGAGACTTTCTTGGCGGTCAGGAGCGGGTACTTGCCGGTGTGGCTGTCTTCGATGTACACATCGGTACAGACGATGGCCAGGTTGGGGAAGTCATCGAGGGCAGAAACATCGATTTTGCCGATGCTGATGGGTGTACCAAGGTTTTTGTTGGCTTCTCGTATAAACTGCTGAATGATGCGGTCTTTGAATAGAAACAGGGAAGCGACAGCACCGACGATGAGAAGGAGCGTAAAAGCAAACAGATAAACGATTGTTTTCCTGAGGGCCTTCAAAAGGGTGCTGGGTTATGCAAAATTATGAGTTTGACAGGGTTTAAACGACCGCCGTGATCGATTCTTGTACAAATCAAAAACTGTACTACTTTTGCAATCCCAAAAAGGGAGCTTAGCTCAGCTGGTTCAGAGCATCTGCCTTACAAGCAGAGGGTCGGGGGTTCGAACCCCTCAGCTCCCACAAAGCCTCGGAAATTTCCGGGGCTTTTTTATTCAACCGATTTCCTGCCCTGATCCCAATACTCGTACTGCATATACTTCGCTGTTTCGTTGGCCATGTCAACGCCCTGGAGGCGTTCAACCATGTGCAGCGACATATCAATGCCAGCCGAAACACCCGCTGAGAGAATAACCTTGCCGTTGTCAACCCAGCGCTTTTCCCCTGAAACACGAATGTTGCCTGACAAGGAAGCAAGCTGATCCACAGCGAGGAAGTGTGTGGTAGCCTCGAGATTTTCCAGTAACCCCGCTTTAGCCAAAATCAGCGCGCCGGTGCAAACCGACAGAACATGGTCAGCTTTTGCTGCGCGATCACGAATCCAATGGAGAAGTACTTGATTATGCATTTCACGCCGGCTCCCGAACGGTGTGCCGTCCGCATGAAAGCCGCCGCCACCGGGAACGAGAAACATCGAACAGGAAGGGCAGTCGCTGAGCGTGTACGTCGGTGCAATCACCAGATTATTCCTGGCTGTCACGGTTTTCCTTTCCGCCACGGTGAATACCTCATAAGGTTCTCTGATCTTACGCCTGCCTGTGACGGAGAAGACCTCAAACGGGCCGGCGAAATCAAGCACCTCTACTTCGTCGAACAGGACAATGGCTAAGGATTTCATTTCTGCTCAAGTAACACCATTCAGCGCGGAAGCGCAACCGCGTGAAAACCCACAATCTGGGTGACAGAAGATGTCCATCGGAGTTCGACATTCATGTTCTAAACCTGACCAACCTTTACCAAATGAAAACAACTTTGATTCTGATCTTCATGATCATCTCAGCCACCGCTTTCAGCCAGACCGCTACGACTGTTCCGACTTCCACCGACACGCTATTTATTGTGACCTATACGACAGGCCCATCCTGGGACTTGTCCAAGAAGCCAGGAGAACAACTTCATTTCAAGGAACACTCTGCCAACCTCGGCGCCTGGCGAAAGCAGGGCCTCATCAAGTTTGGCGCCCGGTACGCCGACAAGGGCATCATCTTTCTTTCAGCAGCGAGCTCCGCTGCGGCGCGCGAACTAATCCTTGGCGACCCTGCAGTATCGACCAAGCTGTTCAACGCGGACATTCAAAAACTGAATCCCTTTTATTTCGGTTGCATCGAGAAGAATCCCTGAGATTGTTGTATCGACAATCAACGTGTTAACTTTGCTCCATGTCACTGGAGCAGGATATACAACAGGAACAGTTTGAGAGCGCGTTTCACAAAACAGCTGTCAATATCCTTTTTACCAGCAGCTGGCTCTACAACCTCAATGCGCTTCGGCTAAAACCCTTTGACATCACACCGGAACAATTCAATGTACTGCGGATTCTCCGGGGCAGCCATCCCAATACCATGATGCTCTCTGATATCAGCAGGCGCATGCTGGACAAAAGCAGTAATGCAACACGACTGCTGGATAAACTTTGCAGAAAAGGACTTACGGAGCGAAAGAAATGTAAATCGAACCGTCGCAAGGTGGATATCAGCATCACGCCGCGTGGCCTTCAGATGCTTTCCAAAATTGACAAGGGTTCAGCAGACTGGTTGAAGGACATTAATAACATCTCCGAAGCTGAGGCCAGAGAGCTCAACCGGATTCTTGACAAGCTCCGGGGCTAATCGCGCTTTCGCTTGTTGGCTCGTATCATTTCAGGATACCCTTGTTCAGAACCAAGGGCAATGACGGCCATGGTAATGCGACGGGTTTTTGTCTGAATGGTCTTTGCATCCTCAATCCACTTACTGAAATAACGCTGGTGAGAACCTGAAAGGGTCTTGAAATATTTCATTGCCCTAGCATCATCTTTCAGGCACTTCATGAAATCTGATGACAGCGGCACGACACGTTCATCGAGTTCGAGGGCAACAGTGACAGTGTCGCCCATTTCCTTGCCAATCAATTTTCGAAGCTTGGCATTGAGCGGCATGATGAAATCACCTTTTCCCATGGGCATGATGGCCACATGTTGGATGGGGTGCTGATCAAGCGTGCCCTTCAGCCGGTATCCGAGTTTGACGCCTGGATTAAGCTTGTTGGCCTGCGCTGCAGAAATATTGATATACGTCCAGCCGGTCTTCTCTCCCAGTTTCCCAAATCGCTTGAGCTTCGTCACGAATTTGATCATGAACAAATATACCAATAGGCATTGTTCATTGTGGCTATTCGCTCCGAAGGGTATTGGCAGGGTTCTCTTTTACCACGCGGTTCATTTGTGAACCAACTGTAGCGGCAACAGTCACGATCATCATGGCGATAGCCGTTGCAAATGGTAGCGCGCCTGCCGGCTGTGGATCCGGGTAAATGGAGTGAATGAGCTCGTTCATCAGAAAGTACCCTGCCGGTGCACCGATGATGAAGGCCACGGAAAGGATCCATACATAATCTTTGTTCATGAGTCTGAAGATCTGGAGCGTGTTGGCTCCGAAGACTTTCCGAACGCTGAATTCCCTGAGCCGTCGGGTGATGTTGTAAGAGACAAGGCCGAAGAGCCCAAGGCAGGCCAAAATAAGTGTTGTCACCGCTACGGAAGAAATGATGCTCATATCATTGCGGTTGTTTTTGTTGAAGTTGTAAAAGACATCATCCTGAATAATTCCACGATAGGGGTCATCCACACTGATTTCCCGCCAAATCGTTCTCAACTCTGATTCAATGCGCACAGCCTCGTCGCCATGCGTTTTCATGGCCAGGTATCTGAAGTCGCGTTCGGGAGCGACGGAGAATAAAGCGGGACGTATTCCCATGTAGAAATCGTCGTGGTGGAAGTCTTTGACAACACCTACAACCTGGCGCTGCCGGTCCTTGAACATGAAAAATTGATGGAGCGGTTGCTGCCAGCCCATTTCCCTGACGAAAGTCTCATTGACGACCACCGACGCTACAGAATCTGAAGGCATCGAGCTGCTGAGGAACCTGCCGGAAGTCAACCGAAGATTCAGGGTTTCCATGTAATCGTACCCGACTTCAAACCCGAGCATTTCGAACTTCTTTCCCTGGCTGTCGAGCACGGCACGTTCCGCGCCCATGCCGATGTGGTGCTCAGTGCCTGCAAACTGAGCAATATCCGTGCGGGTGGAGATCTTATCGCGCAGTTTTAGATACTGTTCTCGTGAGTTAACCGGAACAACGATATTCTGATGGTGATCATAGCCCCAGTCTTTTTTCCTTAGGTAAAGGCTGTTATCGATGAAAAGAAAGCAACCGACGATGGTCATGAATGCGAGCACAAATTGCATGGTGAGCAATACCCGGCTGAAGGCGCTGCGCTGACCAAATTTCTCTTTCCCTTTCAGGATCTGCACTGGCTGAAAGCCTGATACGTATATCGCTGGATAGACACCGGAGACGCCGACTGTGAAGATCAGAATGCCGGCAAAAAACAAAAGCATCATTTTTCCTGAAGAAAAGGCAAAGGGAATAGGATAGCCGACCATGGCCACAAGACCCGGTGATAGAAAAAGGTAGGAAAGAATGAGTCCGGCGATAACGGCGAAAGAGCACATGAGGACATTCTCTACGATAAACTGTGATACGATCTCCGACTTGCGTCCACCTACCACTTTTCGTATCCCAATCTCCTTGAGCCGGGTAGTAATGGTGGCCACAGAAATGTTTGTATAGTTGAAGCAAGCAAGAAGCAGGAGAAGAAAGGCGATCACGCTCATCGTAAAAATGCCCTGGGGTTGCCCTGAACCCATCATGTAGCTCTCGATGTCTTCGCTGTTGGCTGTGATTTGTGGGATGCTGAAGATCTTGAAATCGGTAATGGGCCAGTCAGGTGACGACTCGTTCTGCAGTTTCTTGTACTTGGCCATGAGCGGAAGCAACGATTCGGCAGACTGCCCCGGTTTCATAAGTACAAAGGTGGCGTCGGTAAGGTAGGCCCAGTCGTATTGGTCTTTCAGTTTGAGGTCCTGAAAGAACGCCATGGAGATGATCATGTTGAAATGAAGCGTGTTGTTGGCAGGCAGGTCAGCCACAGCTGTTACCGTGAATTCGGCAGAGACATTGTTTTGAAATTTTATGGAAACAGATTGACCGATCGGATCCTTGTCTCCGAAGTATTTTTCGGCAAGGGGTTTTGTCAGAACGATGCTTTTTGGTGATTCAAGGGCATTGGAAGGAACGCCGGCATGATTAAAGGTGAAGATTTCAAAAAAAGCAGGATCAACAAACCAAAGCCGCTCAAAGAAGACGAGGTCACCATAGCGTAACGCTCCATTCCCAACTTCAATTCTTGTCATCTTATCAATGCTGGAAGCGTCTTCCATCAGCATGGGGCCAAGCAGGAGGGGTGTGTCGCTCAGGGTGACAAGGGTGCTGTCGCGGTTGACCACATTGGTGATCTCATAAATCCGGTCCCTGTTGGCGTGGAAGTCATCGGTATGAAACCACTGGTCGGCAAAAATGAAGATCGTGATCGCCATCCCGGTGCCAATGGCAAGACCACCCACGTTGATGAGGGAGGTAAGTCCGTTGCGGACCGCGTTGCGGAATCCGATAAGGAGGTAGTTGTAAAACATGGTGAAGGTGTTATTACTGTAATGGGTATCGGTCTTTCTGATATTTCGTAAGCGAAAAAAGCGAAGGACGTTCCAGATAAATTGAAGTCTTGCGAGGGTCAGGTTTTGCTGTGCCTTTCTGGCGAACAGTTCGTGTGCATCACCCTGGATTTCTTCCAGGCGATCTGACCGGCAGTACCATGTCAGAAAACGATCGGCCCAATATGGTGGCCGCACGGTCTTCATGCAAGCCGGAACTGCAGCGCTACCTTGGGAATCTGATTGTACAATTGCGTCCGCATGTCATTGGCTTCCTCCAGTGAGCGCTTTCCGGCTGCGGTCAACAGGAAAATCCTCTTTCTTCTGCCGCCACGTTCTTCAGTAGGGTCACTCATGCGGGACTTTAACAGGCCCTTTTCTTCCAGTCGGGTGAGCACAGAATGCACTGCGCTGATGTTCAGGCTGCGACCTGCCTGTTTTTCAATTTCATCCATCACGGCAACACCGTAGGCATTTGGATAAAGGATGCCGACATGCAACAGTACGAGTTCTTCGAGCTCTCCCAGGTAGCTTCCTTTCATGGTATTCTGTGGTTTAAACCTGTATTAGTTCTGCAAACGTGAAAGTAATATATATGTTTCATGTTTGTGGAAGAAATTGAGTGACTGGCAGGCAGGCCAAATCATGGTAAATTGAATGCTTTAGGAAAGTCTACCCTCAACGGAACCTTTGCTCCGTAACAATTGTATATACAAGTGTTAGTCATAAAATTGTATAAAATCTCAACATTCAGATGAAAACTGTACTGCATAAGGCCGATTCACGAGGTCATGCCAGCCATGGCTGGCTGGATTCTCATCATACGTTCAGCTTTGCCGGATACCATGATCCTGCCAGGATACATTTTGGAATGCTCCGTGTACTTAACGATGATGTCGTCAAAGGAGGGATGGGATTTGGTCAGCATCCGCATGACAACATGGAGATCATCAGCATTCCCTTGCGTGGTGCCCTGGAGCACAGTGACAATACGGGGGGACATGCGATCATCAAATCCGGAGAAGTGCAGATCATGAGTGCCGGTTCCGGCATTGCGCACAGTGAAAAGAATGCATCCTCGACAGAAGACGTCAATTTTCTGCAGCTTTGGGTATTTCCCAAAGAGCGGAACATTGCTCCACGCTATGACCAGAAACTCTATGCTCATCAGGACCGGAGAAATAAAATCCAAACGGTAGTATCACCGGAAAAAAATAGCGACTCACTGTGGATCAATCAGGATGCCTGGTTCAGCTTGAGTGATATGAAGAGTGGAGCGGGTCTCGAGTACACCCTTCACGGAAAAAAGCATGGCGCATATTTCTTCGTTATCGAAGGCGAGGTTATGGTTGCTGGTCAGGCGTTGGGTCGTCGCGACGGACTGGGAATCTGGGAGACGGACAAAATCCACTTTGAAGCAGGCAAGGATGCCGAAGTGCTCATCATTGAAGTACCCATGTCAGAAGGAGAATAAACTATGAAAAACAGAAGCGTTGCCCGTCTATTGTATGCAACTCAGGTGGATATGGGTGGAATGCCCGTGCGGCAGCCGCTGCCTACACAGCAAGTTGAACAGATTGATCCGTTTCTCCTGCTCCACCATGCCGATATCAAAGTCCCGACACGTGTTGAACCCAGACATGCCGGAGTGGGACCCCATCCACATCGGGGCTTCTCACCCGTGACATTCATTTTTAAGGGTGGCGTTCACCACCGCGACAGCCGCGGCAACGACAGCATCGTGTATGCCGGTGGGGCACAGTGGATGAATGCCGGCCGGGGAATCATTCACAGCGAACGCCCTACAGATGATATTCATGAGATTGGCGGTCGTCAGGAAATTATTCAACTGTGGGTCAACTCGCCGATGAAGCAAAAGATGGATCAGCCGGCCTATTTTCCCCTTGAGGCAGATAAAGTACCCACGAGAGAAATTGACAATGGAAAGGTTGTTGCTCGCGTGTTCTCTGGTAATATCCTCGGAATCAATGGACCGATACCATCATCCATCAACGCAGCGACGCTTACCATACAACCTGGCGGCAGGGTAGAGATACCTCTGCCCGCAGATCATCATGTCATGATCTATCTGCTTGATGGAAAGGTGAACGTTGGTGATTTTGGACTTGTGGAAGGCCTGCATCTCGTCCATTTCCGCCAGGATGGCGAAGGAGTTGCCATTGACGCCATCGATGAAACGCGCCTTTTGCTAGTTAGCGGCACTCCGATAGGGGAAGAGGTTGTTTCCTACGGGCCCTTTGTCATGAACACACAAACAGAAGTGCTGGAGGCCATGCGCGATTATCAAATGGGCAAAATGGGTGTGCTCATTGAGGAGTAATGGACTATCTTGAGTATTAATCCCTGGAGTATGGAGTCATCTGAAATTTTGAGCGCAACAGCCACGATCGGTCATGACCTCTATCTGACCAAGCTGGAAGCACGGTCTCATGCGATCAATGCTGATGAACCAACGGATGCAGGCGGTAAAGACCTTGGGCCGCGTCCCGGTGACTTTGTGCGTATGGGCCTGGCATCGTGCACAGCCATCACCTTGAGGATGTATGCCAACCGTAAAGGATTTGATGTTCAGCAGATCCGGGTTAAAGTCTCCAATGGACCTTTCACCACAAAGACTTCGTACTCGACGGATATTGAAATAACGGGTACTTTGTCGGAAGATCAGGAAGCACGCATGCTTCAAATCGCCAAACTTTGCCCGGTGCATAAGATCCTGACCAATCCTATTGAAATTGAAACACAATTAAGGACCCTAACCGGCAAGCCATGAAGGACATCACAAAAAAATACACCAATGGTGAGGTCACCATCGTATGGAAACCCGCTTTGTGCATTCACTCCAGGAACTGCTTTACAGGATTGAATGAAGTGTTCCACCCGCAGGAGCTTCCCTGGGTAACACCGCAGCATTCGACCACTGAAAAAATTATTGAACAGATCAAGAAATGTCCTTCAGGAGCGCTGAGCCATTACCTCAATCGGGACGAAGGAGTCCAGGCCCCTGCGGTCAGCACTGAAATAAAAGTTGAAATGGCGCCTAATGGTCCTCTCATGGTTCATGGCACCATCTCCATCAAGGATGCTTCAGGCAATTTTGCCCGTAAAGAAAATGTCACAGCATTCTGCCGCTGTGGCGGATCAGCCAACAAACCATTCTGTGACGGAACGCACAGGAAGATTGGATTCCAGGGATGATTACTCGATGATGACCTTTTTCAGGTAATACACTTTAGGATCAACAACGGGTAAGGTGGTGCTGATTATTTCCTGAGGATTCTTTCCAATGGTTATCCGCTTTAACCCATCACTTGTCATTACATCAAGAGGGATCTCCATGTCCAGATTTTGGAGTCGAATGATGTAGGTGTTCAATTTGGTTTGCTTCAGCGAAACTTCCAGTTTGTCCGGTGTGCGAAGGAAAAGATCAAACAGCGGCTTGAGGCTTTTGCCATACGCCTTGCTGAACAACGCCTCAACATCATCTGTCGTTACTGTATTGTCGTAGGTGTATTGTGGTGCAGTGGCAAGCTGCTTGAGTGTCGGGAAGAAAATCTCATCACCCATGACAAAACGAAGGGTATGCATGAAGAAGGCGCCCTTTCCATAAATGTCTCCGTGATAAGCCTTATCTGAGTCAATGACTTCTCCTTGAACAATGGGGATTTTGTTTCCTGTTTGCAGGGCTACCGATGCCATCCGCTTCAGATACGATTCCTCACCTTCCATATCCCTGACGTACAGCGCGTCCCCGAAACTGCAGATGCCTTCCTGAATCCACATGTGTGCCCAGTCCCTGTTGGTGACTTTGTTGGCCCACCATTCGTGACCGAACTCATGTGTAAGCAGCCAGTCGAAATCCTGACCGCCCACCTGCGTATACCGGTATTTGTTACCATAAGCAATGTTGGTTTGATGCTCCATACCAAGATGGGGTGTCTCGCACAGACCGATTCGCTCATTGGCCCACGGATATTCGCCAAAATATTTCTCAAGGATTTGACAGGTACGCTCCAGCATGTCAAGTTCGTGCATGCCCTTGCCAGAGTTTTCTTCCAATACATAGTACTCCATTGGCACTTTTCTTCCAGAAACGGTCGTGTAGCTCTTGCTCACTTTTTGATACTTCCCGATGTTGAACACCAGGCAGTAGTTGCTGATCGTGTATTTCGTTTTCCAAAAGAAAGTCGTCTTGTCTTTTTTAGAGGAGGTCTTCACGAGGAGTCCTGGACCTACCGCAGTCAGTCCTTTTGGTACCGTAAGAATCAGATCGGCACCCTCATTGGGCTCGTCGCTCGGGTGATCTTTGCATGGAAAGAAAATCTTTCCGCCTTCACTCTGACAGGTGATGGCAATCCATGGGTTTCCTTTGCTGTCCTTGTCGAACTGAAATCCGCCGGTCCATGGTGCGCGCTCGGCGATTCCGGGTTTTCCCGCATAGATGACTTTTACTTTTACTTTTCCTGGCCCTGCATTGGATGTGATCTTGATTACATCGTCTTCGCTATGTTGAAAGGGTTGCTTCTTACCATTGACAAGGGTTTCGCTCACCGTGAGTCCGTGCCAGAAATCGAATAGAAGAACCCCAGTTTGTTGAGAGAGAATGAGATCGATCTCCGTGTAACCTGCGATTCGCTTTTCGACAGGATCGACATCAAGGGCAATGGTATAATGTCGAATGTCCATGATGGCCTGTTCCGGCTTTAATGCACCTCCAGACTTAAGGTTCTGAGCGTTTGCCAGAATATGTGTGAGGAGCACTAGCGACAGGAAAGTGATTTTGCGAAGCATGAGAAGTGGATTAGACCATAAATTAGCAAAAATGAGGTTTGATGATGACGGATGTTTACATTTGCGGTCCGTCAAATGGGGTGTTAGCTCAGCTGGTTTACCTGCCCGCCGTTCTAACAGCCAACTATTGTCGAGGAGTATTTTTGGGTATTTAGCTCAGCTGGTTTAGAGCACTACCTTGACAGGGTAGGGGTCACAGGTTCGAATCCTGTAATACCCACATTGGCAGTCGGGGAGCACTACCTTAACAGGGTAGGGGTCGGGGGCCACGACAAGCGTTTTACAGCAGCATTTTTTTGACTGGTTACAGCTTCGGGTATTGTGAAATCAATGCGCATGAGGATTGGACTGTTGTTGGCTTTGTTGATCAGTTCCACCGCGATGGCGCAGGAATTCAACAAATTCCAGGTTGGTGCCGGACTGGGCTATGCACAAACGACGCAGCGGAAGGGCGTAACGGTTTATGTGGAGCCGCGGTATCGTTTCGTTGAGTGCGTGGCTGTTTTTGCAAAACTTGAGACGGCGACGATGGCATCAATTCAAACAAGTGACCCTGCAGCAACCATCATTTCATTTTCACTGGGCGGTCAGTATTATTTTGGCCGCAATAAGTTTAGGCCATTTGCCGGAGCTGGTATTGGCTCATATTACCTCAGCTCTGATTTCCTCGCCGGTGGTTTTCAATCGATCAATTCTTTCGGATACTATCCGAGGGTAGGATTCGACTATGGTCAGCTGAATATCACCTTCGACTACAACATCATTACTGAAAAGATCCCGGAGACAACGACCATCCTTGGTCTTCCGGCGGGAACCACGACCCAACGTGAAGCCAATCATTTCTGCCTGAAGATTGGATACTTTTTTGGTAATAGAAGCGTGAATTAACCTACAACAAACCGGTAGCCAACACCTTTGATGGTCAGGATTTCCACCGAGGTATCTTCACGCAGATAATCGCGCAGCTTGGTGATATAGACATCCAGGTTTCGCGAATTGAAGAATGAGTCATCACCCCACACGCGCAGCAGAATATCCTTTCGTTGAGCAATAACATTCTTGTTCTCGGCCAATACGGTCAACAACATGGCTTCCCGGTGTGATAGTTTGCGAACCTTATCACCACGCTTCAGTTCATACCGGCCCTGATGAAATTCATAAGCCCCCAGCTTAACAAATGTGCCGGATGTGGGTTGGCTGCGTGAAAGCCGCAGAAGGTTGTTTACGCGTACGATCAACTCCTCCATGCTAAAGGGCTTGCGCAAATAATCATTCCCTCCTGTTTCAAATCCGCGAATGACGTCTTCGGTCTGTGTTTTGGCTGTAACAAAAATGATGGGCACGTTCGGATTAAGGGCACGAATCCCTTCGGCAATGGAATAACCATCCCGCGACGGAAGCATCACATCGAGAACACAGATGTTTGGATTGGTTTTCTGAAAAGTCTCTACAGCATCCTTACCATCAGTAACCATGTGAACGATAAAGTCACGGCTCTCAAGACTCTCCCTGACTATCCTGCCAAGAAAAGGTTCGTCTTCAACATAAAGAATGCTGGTTTTCATCCCTGCCGTTTAGGAAGCCGAATCATAAAAGTACTGCCCTTGCCAGGTTCACTTTGTACCTCGATGGTTCCTCCATGACCCTTGACAACCTGATCTACATAGCTAAGTCCAAGACCATGCCCCTTGATGTTGTGTACGTCGCCTGTAGGCATGCGAAAGAATTTTTCAAAGATCTTCTTTTGAAAGTCAGAGGGGATCCCCAGGCCCTGGTCCTTCACTTTCAACACAACGGTGTCTGTCGTTTCTTCCAGGGAGACGGCAATAACCGGACCCGCCGGACTGTACTTGATGGCGTTATCAAGCAGGTTGTAGACAACATTGGTCAGGTGCAGACTGCTTCCGCTTACCTCAAACCGGCTTCCTGTCTTCTCATAAGATACTTGCGCTTTTTGTTTGTCAAGCACCAATTTCATGGAGCTGATCACCATGGCGGCTGTGGCATCAAGATCGACGGGCTCAAAATCAAACGTTACCCCTCTTTCATCAAAAAGGGACGTGGTCAGCACTTTATCAGTAAGAATGGAAAGACGGCCAAGTTCAAGTTGTGCGATGTCTAGATATTCCGCGGTCAATTTGGGATCTTCCATGCCGCGGAAATTCTTGAGTGCTTCCAGGGCAACGCTCACCGTGGCGATCGGCGTCTTTAATTCATGCGTGATGTTGCTGATGAAATCGTTCTTGATAGCCATCAGCCGTTGTTGAGAGAGGATGCTGCGGTACATGATCACAAAAGAGCAACACGTGAGCAAAGTCAGGAACAGAGAGAAAAGTATTTGAGGGGCAATTTCCTTCAGCAATAGCGGACGGATGTCCGTGAGTATGGCGGCATATCGCAGGGCGGGCTCCAGTCGGACCCAATCCGTTCTCAATCGTGAATCGATGACAGAAAAATGACGGTCAGATTCATCAGGTCCACCTCCGAGGATCATATGACTAAGTTCAGTCGGGCTCTTTCTTATTCCGGTAAACGGAGGGAGATTGTTGGCCTTCAACAACTGAAATGGCAAGTCACGACCAGCAGCAGCGAGTGTTCGGCCGAACTGTGCCTTGATGCTGTCGGTGCTGAGCGAGTCCCCGCTGAAGCGAACCATGAACGTGGAGTTGCCCCGGAGTTTTCCCTCCTGAAACTGGGATGCAACAGAGCGAAGAAGGAGTTTTGCAGTATCAGAACCTGGGCGTGATGAAATGTACACCTGCACCTGCCCGTCACGCATGTTCCTTCGATGCCTCCGGGTCACAGGAGAATCAGTACGTTCGGTAAATGTGAATCCTCTCCCTGTGATCATCGAATCAGGAGGAAGGGCTTCTATGTTCTTGAGGAGGGAAGAGTCACGTACTGCAAACAATGCGTCACGCAGGTAGCGTGTCGTTTCACCGCGTAGGTCAAAGTAGGCCCGCTCGTATGAATTGCCAAGCCACAATGCCTGTAGGGCAAACAGCAGCACAAGGCTGGTTGTCATCAGAACGAGGGTAAGGTGGTTGGAAGTCTTTTTCAACGTGTGAATATCCTTGCAAAACTAACGGCTTTCAGGAGACGTCAGGCGGAGGTTTAACCTTAATTAACCTTACATACAGAACTATTAACCGGTGCCGGCAATCCCTAGCCGTAGATTTACACCAGATTCTGAATTGTTATGCTAAACCCAAAAGTTATGAAGCGTTTACTCGTTATCGCGGGAGTACTGGTGTCCCTCGCGGCCGCACACGTTGTGCTGGCACAAAACACAGAAGGTGTGATCACTTATGAAGTAAAAGTGAACCTGCATAGGAGAATACCACCGGGACAGGAAGCACGCAAAGCGATGATACCTGAATTTCGCACCACCAAACAGCAGCTTTTCTTTAATGCGGAGGAATCCATGTACAAACCGTTGATTGAAGATGAGGAAGAACCGATGAGCAGCGGTGGTATGGTGATCCGCATGCAACAGCCCAATGATGAACTGTATATCAACTCAGGCAAGACATCCATTGTTTCGAAGCGTGAGTTTATGGGCAAGGATTATCTGATTGACGATACACTGAAGATTTCACCGTGGAAACTCGGAACCGAGACGAAGGAAATCCAGGGTTATGCCTGCAAGATGGCCTACTTCACCGACGAAACGCAGCCAGACCGCAAACTCGAAGTAACAGCGTGGTATACCGATCAGTTGCGACCGATGCTTGGTCCTGAACAGTTCGGCTCCCTTCCGGGAACTGTATTGGCCATCGACGTTAACAACGGTGAACGCGTCATTGTTGCCCGCAAACTTGAATTCAAGTCGTTGAAGAAAGGCGACATGAAGGTTCCCTCCAGCGGACAGAAAGTGACCAATGCTGAATTCAGAAAAATTGTTGATGAAACCATGAAACAGATGGGCGGCAGCGGAGGAAGAATGATTATCCGCGACTAACCTTCAACTTACTCACCAGGCAACACAACCGTCATGACTAAATATCTCCTGATCACTTTATTTCTAATAGCTCCTCTGGCGGCTACAGCACAGAAGTACCTTATTAAAGGGCAGGCCACAGATACACTCAATGGTCCCATGCCGTCAGCGACGGTAATGTTGCTGCTGGCAAAAGATTCTTCCCTGGTGAGCTTTGGATCGACCGACAAGACTGGAGGGTTCGAACTGAAGAATGTCAGCCGTGGTGATTATCACCTCAAGATTACATTCGTTGGGTACTCTACGCTGTTCAGAAACCTTCCCAGCACATCGTTCACTTCACCGATCATTGAACTGGGAAGACTGAAAATGGAACCGGTTTCCAGTCAATTGGATGAACTGGTCGTCAAGGCTGAAAAAGCACCCGTAACGGTCAAGCGAGATACGATTGAATTCAACGCGGGATCATTCAGAACCAAAGCCAACGCCAATGTGGAGGATCTGTTGAAAAAGATGCCGGGGATTGAAGTGGAGACTGATGGATCCATCAAAGCTCAGGGTGAGCAGGTGCAAAGGGTCATGGTCGATGGCAGAGAGTTCTTTGGACGTGACCCGAAGCTGGCAACACGGAACCTGCCGGCAGATGCTGTTGACAAGGTTCAGGTCTTTGACAAGAAATCCGATCAGTCTGTTTTCACAGGAATTGAAGACGGTCAGCGGGAGAAGACGATCAATCTCGAGTTGAAAGAAGAAAAACGTCATGGCGCATTCGGCAACATGATGGCGGGTGCAGGCACTGAAGATCGCTTTCAGGCCAAAGCCAGTGTGAATAAATTTTCCAAGGGAGATCAGTTGTCATTTTTGGGAATGGGCAACAATGTGAACGAGCAGGGCTTCTCCATGGATGACTACATGAATTTCTCCGGGGGTTCGCAGCAGATGATGGCCGCTGGCGGCAGGGTCAATGTCCAAATGGACGGAAGCAGCCAGGGAGGAGTTCCGCTCAATTTTGGAGGAAGACAAAACGGTATTCTGACCAACTATGCCGCGGGGCTTAACACCAACCAGGATATCGGCAAGAACACAAAACTGGGCGGAAGCTATTTTTACAACAATCTCAATCAGAACATTAATCAGAAGCTTGACCGCATCAACTACCTCCCCAATGGAAGCTACGATTTCAATCAGGTGAGCCGGCAGGTCAACCAGAGCGATAATCACAGGGCCAACCTCACCATGGATCACATGATCGATTCGGCCAACTCACTGAAGTTCACCGCTGCCGCAACGCTCACAAATACCGAGTTGTCGATTCAAAGCGTCAGTCAAACAATGAACACCAATGACCAGCTTCAAAACCAGAGCAATCGGGATACATACAGTGAAGGTCAGAGTATCAATGTTAATTCGAACCTCCTCTACCGTCACCGGTTTCCCAAGAAGGGCAGAACCTTTTCAACAACACTTACCGTTGGCGTCAGCCAGAGCAATTCAGATGGAACCCTTGAATCGACCAATGAATTCTTTACGACAGTGCCCGAAAAGAAAGTGATTGCACAGACCAACACTCAGAAATCTGACAACCAAACCTACGGCGCTCAATTCTCTTATACTGAACCGCTCGGAAACAGACGCTACCTGGAATTCAATTATTCTCTGCGAACCAACATTAACGATGTCGTCAGGGATGTCAACAACATTGTTGGAGGTGTTCCTGTATATAACGACACTCTAAGCAACCGGTACAAGAGCAACTATTTGTACAACCGCCCAGGGATCAACTTCAGAATGAACAAGCCCAAATACAACTTTACGGTAGGTGCCGGATATCAGCACACGCGACTCAAGGGCGACCTCATCCTTCGCGACACCACCATCGACAGGACCTTCGAGAACATACTTCCCGTCGCACACTTTAACTACGACTTCTCCAGCTTCAAGCACTTCCGCCTTGATTACGAAACAAGTATGCAGGAGCCAACCATTCAGCAGTTGCAGCCTGTCATCGATAACAGTGATCCTCTCAATCTGTCTTCAGGCAACCCGAACCTGCGCCCTGGGTTTGCTCACCAGTTCAGATTGAGCTATACCCAGTTTGACCCTGCTTCCTCTATTGGTTTTTTCGCATTCGTCAATTCAACCTATACCACCAATGCGATCGCGTATTCCCAGACTGTTGATCCGCAAACGCTGGTAAGATTGACTGTACCTGTCAACGTGTCGGACAACATGAGGGTATCAGGGAACTTTAATTTTCAGTTTCCACTCCGCAAGCTAAACAGCCGCTTCAGTGTAGGGCCCACGGCGACCTATACCCGTGGGATCAACCTGATCAACCTTCAGGAGAATCGTTCGGATCAGCGAACCTATGGCGGTACATTCCGCTATGACTATACCTATAAAGAAATTCTCACGATTGGATTGGGGGCATCCCTGACACAGAACAAAACGACGTATAGCTTCAATGAAAAACAGAATCAGCAGTTTCTCAATGAAACGTACAACTCGGAGGCTAACCTCACTTTCCTGAAGAACTACTCGTTCAATGCCGGCTTTGATTTCTACCACTATCGCAGTCAGACAACCGGGTTTGATCAAACCATTCCGTTGCTCAACCTGTCATTTTCAAGATTCTTGCTGAAGAACAATGTGGGCGAATTGAAGATTGGGGTTGTCAATGCACTCGACAAGAGCCTGAGTGTGAACCAGACTGCCACCAGCAACTACCTCCAGCAGGAAACCAGCAATAACCTGGGAAGGTATTACATGGTGAGCTTTACCTACGCACTGAATAAGCAACTGAACCCTATGGGCGGCGGTCGTGGACGACGTGGCATGATCCGCATGATTGGTAGCTAAACTCAAGTCTGGGAAAGGAGAATCGTTACCTTTACCCAATGAGAATTCTTGTTCTGGTAACTTGCTTGCTGATGTCCACTGCTGCAACGAGTCAGGTATACCTTCCAAAATTTGATGTGCAGGGCCATCGTGGTTGCCGGGGACTGAAACCGGAGAATTCTATCCCGGCATTTCTTACGGCACTCGATTCAGGTGTCACCACCCTGGAAATGGATGTCGTGATTACCAAAGACCGGCAGGTGTTGCTATCACACGAACCATGGATGTCATCAGAGATATGCAGTGACCCTGAAGGCAAGCCTGTTGCCAAGAAGGACTCATTGAAGTATTCACTCTACGCCATGACCTATGAACAGGTGAAGGCCTGGGACTGCGGATCAAGAGGCAATGAACGATTCCCTGAACAGGAGAAAATGGCAACCCACAAGCCGTTGCTCAAGGATGTCATCGTGGCTGTGGAAAACCACATCAAGAACCACACGAAGTATGAGGTCGACTACAACATTGAAATCAAGAGCCTTCCACCTGGCGACGACAAGTTTCATCCCAAGCCGCCCGATTTTTCAAAACTTGTGTATGATCTGGTCGACCAATACCTTCCAATGAATCGTGTGGTGATCCAGTCGTTTGATTTTCGCGTGTTAAAATATTGGAAGACACAGTATCCTACCGTCAGGCTGGCTGCCCTGGTAGAGAACAAAAAGAGCCTTGATGAGAACCTGAAGCTCCTGGGATTTACTCCTTCTATCTACAGTCCCTACTACAAGTTTGTTGACGAAGCAATGATCAAGCGATGTCGCGAACTGAAAATGCGCCTTATTCCATGGACTGTCAACGATGAAAGGGAAATGCTCTCCCTCAAGGGGATGGGTGTTGACGGCATCATTACGGATTATCCCGACAGAGCGCGAAAGTATAAGCTCACACTCCAGATTGAGCGAAAGACCAAATAGGGAGCTAAGAAATTCCTCAGGGTGCGATTCAATCCTAATACTCAGGTCTATTCCCTATTTTTGCCCCCTAACCCGAATGCATGAAATTTGATGTTTACGGCATTGGCAACGCCATCGTCGATATTGTTACCGAAGTAGATCTTGACTTCTTTGAAAGAAACCAGGTTGAGAAAGGCGTGATGACGCTGGTGGATGAGAAGCGTCAACTGACGCTGATGAAGGCCATTGATATGAAGCGCAGTCGCATGACCGGCGGTGGATCAGCAGGAAACACGGTTGTAGCCATCAACCAATTTGGAGGAAGGAGCTTCTATTCATGCCTCGTCGCAAAAGATGACCTGGGATCATTTTATTTGAAGGATCTGGAAAGAAATGGTGTGAAGACCAATCTCACCTTTGAAGATTGCCCTGAAGGTCATACCGGCCGTTGCCTGGTGATGACATCCCCTGATGCTCAGCGAACGATGAATACTTTTCTGGGGATCAGTTCTTTTCTTTCACCCAAGCACCTTGACGAAGAGACCATCAAAAACTCCACGTACGTGTACCTGGAAGGCTACCTGGTCTCCAGCCCCCTTGGACTGGAGGCGATGAAGCGCACAAAGAAAGTGGCCGAACAAAATAATGTTGATGTAGCCCTCACGTTCAGCGATCCAAGTATGGTGAAGTACTTTTCAAAGAATATGGAGGAAATCGTCGGGGCTTCTGTGGATTTGCTTTTTTGCAACGAAGAGGAAGCGATGATTTTTACCGGCACCGACTCGGTGGATGCGGCGCGGGAAAAGCTTCGTATGGTGGCTAAAAGATTTGCCATAACCCTTGGTGCGAATGGTGCACTCATTTACGATGGAGATACTTTTGTCGAGATCGAACCGTACAAGGTGAGGGCTATCGATTCCAACGGCGCTGGGGATATGTTTGCAGGAGCTTTTATGTACGGCATCACACACGGACACAGCCATGCGGAAGCAGGCAAACTGGCGTCGCTGGCATCATCCAAAGTGGTCGAACAGTGGGGTCCGCGGATGCAGCCTCAGGAGGTGAAAAAAATTCTTGGTGACCTTGTGAGCTGATATGAGAAAACTGGTACTGGTATGCATGCTTTCAATTCCTGCCCTTGCATGCGGGCAATCGAAATCACAACAAGACCTGATCAGGGACTGGGAAAAATCATGGAACACCTATGATTTGAATGAAGTCTCCAGGCTCTTTGTCAATGATTCTTCAGTCACCTATTTTTCTTCCGAACGCGCCGGCCTCATTCTTGGCATTGACTCGCTCATCAAGCACCATCGGGGATTTGGATTCCAACCAGGAGGGAAGAAATCGGAGAACAAACTCTGGCTCTCGGAAGTACGTTACCTGCCGCTGGCCGTCACCGCCACATGGCACTTTCAGCGACCCGGCAGCCCTGAACAGCGTGGTCCGGTCACCTTCATCCTCAAGAAGGGCCGCACCGACCTCAGGATTGTTCACGCTCACTTTTCTAATGACCCAAAACCGAAATAGCAGGAAGCATGATCAACTTCTCGTCGTTCACTCTTGACAATGGCCTGCGGGTGCTTGTTCATGAAGATCCAACAGTGGAGATCGCTGTGATGAACATCCTCTACCTGGTGGGGTCCCGTGATGAACAGCCGGATAAGACAGGATTTGCTCACTTGTTTGAACACCTGATGTTCGGAGGATCCAAAAACATTCCGAGTTATGATGAGCCACTGCAACTTGTCGGTGGGGAGAACAACGCGTTTACCAATACAGACATCACCAACTATTACCTGACTTTACCGGCATCCAATCTCGAAACCGGATTTTGGCTCGAAAGCGATCGCATGATGAGCCTTTCTTTTGATCCGGAGGTGCTGAAGGTGCAGCGCCAGGTGGTGGTGGAGGAATTCAGGCAGCATTACCTCAATCAACCCTATGGCGATGTGTGGCTGAAGCTTCGCCCATTAGCCTACACAGCTCACCCTTATCAGTGGGCAACCATAGGAAAGGAAGTGTCTCACATTGAAAACGCATCGCTGGACGATGTGCGTGATTTTTTCTATCGATTTTACCTTCCGTCCAACGCGATTTTGGTTGTCGCTGGAAAGGTCACTGAAGGTCAAGTGAAAAGCCTGGCGCAGAAATGGTTTGGCGGAATTCCTGGAGGACAAAGCCCTGTACGGAAAATGCCCACCGAACCAAAGCAGACTGCAAAGAGGTCGTTGACGGTCAAAGCAAAAGTTCCGGCAAATGCTTTATATAAGGCGTATCATATGCCTGGACGTTTTCACGATGATTTTTATGCTGCCGATCTGCTTACCGATGTTCTTGGAAGAGGAGAGTCAAGCCGGTTGTACCAGAAGCTGGTAAAGGAAACAGAGATATTTACTTCCATCTCTTCCTATGGAATGGGTTCAATTGACCCGGGCCTCCTCGTTGTCAGTGGAAGGCTGCAGAAGGGAGTTTCTTTGACAGAGGCTGAAAAGGCAGTCGACGAAGTTTTGTCATCTGTTACGACCCAGCTTATATCAGAAGAAGAGCTGAACAAAGTAAAAAATCAATCCGAGGCATCTTTGGAATTCGGCGAAGTGGAGGTGATGAACAGGGCGATGAATCTCGCATTTGCTACCTTGTCCGGAGATCCCAACCAGGTGAATCAGGAAGCAGCCGCCATTCAGTCCGTTACACGGCAGGATATTAATCGGATGGCGAAAGAAATACTCAGGGAGGAGAACGCTAACGTGATGTACTACGAGGCAATCGCTTAGTCACATGAAGATAAGGGTAGGTTTTGGATTTGATGTGCATCCTCTTGAATCAGGGAAGGACCTCTGGCTCGGAGGCTTGAAACTTCCTGCAGCGAAAGGTGCTGTGGGTCATTCTGATGCCGATGTCCTGATCCATGCCATTTGTGATGCCCTTCTTGGCGCCGCCAATCTTGGTGACATAGGAACTCATTTTGTGAATACCGATGCCCGCTGGGCAGGGAAGGAAAGCAGCTATTTTTTAGGCGAAGTCACCCGGATGGTTCTGGCAAAAGGATGGACTATTGAGAATGTGGACTGCACGGTGACGCTCGAGATGCCAAAACTTAAGCCGCACATTCCAGCAATGAAGCGAATCCTTGCTCCGCTGATGAATATATCTGAGGATGATATTTCCATCAAAGCCACGACCAATGAGAAACTGGGTTACGTTGGAAGAACGGAAGGCTTGAATGCGTATGCGGTGGCTTTGATTGCCCGTAAGGGATGAGCCCCTTACGCATCATTCCAACAGGGGACGGATCACACTCACTTCTCAACGAAGAACTTCAGGAGACTTATCATTCCGTTCATGGTGCTATCAGGGAATCTGCCCATGTATTTATTGATCATGGCTTGAAGCACTTTGTAAACCAATTTCCTGAGAAGAAGGACGTTCGAATTTTGGAAATAGGATTTGGAACGGGACTTAATGTGCTGCTTACCCTGCAGCAATCCCGGACCATCAGTTTCACGATTCGCATGGAATCATGGGAAAAGTTTCCGTTGCCTCCAGGCATCATTGCAGGTTTGAATCATGGTGATCAGCTTGACCAGGCTGAAGCGTGGAAACAAATTCATGAAGCGCCGTGGGGATTTGAGACAAACCTCAGCAGCACGTTTTCCATATTCAAACGAAAGGGCGATGTGGTTTCAGACACGATAACAGGTGTGTTTGATGTGATTTACTATGATGCGTTTGCACCCTCAAAGCAGCCCGAACTTTGGTCCAGGGAGGTATTGTCAAAAGTCATTGCCCAATTGAATCCAGGAGGCGTATGGGTCAGCTATTGTGCAAGAGGTCAGGTAAAGAGGGACCTGGCATCGATTGGCCTTAAGGTGGAGACCCTTCCCGGTCCTCCAGGCAAGAAAGAGATGACAAGGGCTATCCGGGCTGTCTGAATGAAATCACATTTTCCGGAGTGATGCATGCATTCAGTGGTATGTCGTAGGGAGCCACGTCAGCAATTCTTTCGACCGGCTCGAAAAATGAAAGGCCGATTTTCATACAACCTGATTTCACACTGGAAAGAAACTTGTCGTAGAAACCTTTTCCATAACCTACCCGATGGCCTTGTTTGTCGGCGACAATGAGCGGCACAATCACGAGATCAATTTTCTCCACTGGCGTTGGCACACCCTGTTTGGGTTCAGGTATTCCCCATGAACTGCTAGTCAATTGATGTGAACCCTCGAAGTAAAAATGCTCAAGTTGACCGTTCTCCGTTACCCGGGGAACAGAAATCCTTGCATGAGAATGTTCCCTTCTTAACCTGTCGATAATCATCCATGTATCAGGCTCTTTGTTGCCTGCTATGGGAAGATACGTATGCAGGGTATTGACAAAGGATAAGTCAACGCCTGCGAAAAACCTTGAATAGATATTTAAGTTCAGCGCCGCACACTCGTTTTCTGTCAGGCTCTTTCGCTTTTCAAGGAAGATTTTACGCAGTTCCTTTTTTGTCATGATAACTCAGCACATTGAACTGAAAGTCGAAGGGATCAAAGTACTCCAATAGGTGGTCGATAAAAGAAGGATCCTGTTGAGAAAAGTTAAGAAAATTGTCCGTGCGCTCCTGGAGATTTCCGTTGGGATAAAGGGTGTCTTTGACAGCCTCTATCTGGCGCAAACTGTCGCTATGTCGCCTTTTTTCCGCCCGCAGAAGTTTCTTCTCCATCGTTGCCATCATCTTTTTCATTCGCACTTGCTGTGCTTCGGCCATCGGAGACAGCGAAGCGTCGACGATCTCACAGCGGCTCTTCACCTGGTTCATCAGCGCATCGAGGGCCTTGATTTCACGATCCAGGGAAAGTTCGTTTTGTGAATGCTGAGCCACCCATCGATTGTTCAAGGTGTTCTTGTCGCTGAAGAATGCATCAAGAGGAAGATTTGTCCTGGAGAGCTTCCTTGACGTTGGGGCATCAACAACCAGCGCGAAGTTCCTGGGTAGTAAGATCGGGAAGGGAACACCAAAGTGTTCAAAAACTCCTTTGAGCTCCAGCCAGTAGACAAGCTCGGCAGGACCTCCGATATAAGCGAGATTGGGTAGAATGATTTCCTGGTAGAGCGGCCTGAGGATAACATTGGGGCTGAACATTTCGGGGTTATCCTCAATTTTCTTTTCCAGCGAAGCTGCTGAAAATGACATGGGTGTATCAACGACTACGAATGAATCTCCCGCCCGTTCGATGCGGCTTCGCAGTCCGGCATCCAAATAGAAAAAATTGATTTCCCTTGGGTTAACCTGCGGGTGAAGACCAAGGGACTCCAGTTGTTTATTGGTTTCTGTTACACGCGTATTGGGTGTGTGCTTGAAGATATCATCCCGAATGACTGGCTTGAGCAGTTCTTTCAGAGAACGGTCATCTGCATCAATAACAACCAGCCCTTCCGATTTGAAGAGCGCATGCACCAACATGCGGACCGCTTCACTCAGGGTCTTTCCCTTCGTGTAAGCTTCTCTGAATAAGTCAATCGCACCCGGCACCTGATCGAGCAATGCGTTCATATCCTTGGTATGAAACCTCCCAACGGCACCTTGTTGGTTCGTTTCCCAGGTGTATTTCTTTCCGTAAAGGCGAAATGACTTTATTTCTTCATAGTCATGATCTTCAGATGCCATCCAGTAAATAGGAACAAAGTGAGCATCAGGATACTGCTTCTTCAACACACGGCAAGTTTTAATCGCCGTTATGATCTTATAAATAAAATACAGCGGACCTGTGAACGTGGCGAGCTGATGACCGGTGGTAACGGTGAAAGTATTGCTTTTCAGCAGAGATTGAATATTCTGATCAACCTCCGGTGTCGATTTGATTCCCTCATACTGGCGACGCAGGCTGTCGACGAGAACCTTTCGTGTTGAATCCGGGAACGAAGATTTTAATTTGATCTGGGCCTTGAAACTTTCGACGGAGGGATACTGGCCGTAAAATGGCTTGAGTTCCGTGTGCTTCTCGATGTACTTCAGAAAAAATTCGGTAAACGCATGCGTACTCCGGAATGGAATTTTCTGAAGCTGCATCCTAACAACACATTTTGGTGAAAAGCATAGACCGAATAACGGTAATTTTCAGATAAGGTTAAAGGAAAGTCAGGGTGCAGCAACAACCTCACCCGTAAGGTCAAACTCGCTTGCTGAGATGATTTTTACGTTCGTGAAGTCGCCTTGCCTTATATAATCGTTGCCGGTAATGATCACCTCGTTGTCAACCTCGGGAGAATCGAACTCGGTACGGCCGATGAATTGTCCACCTTCCATCCGGTCGACAAGTACCTTGTATATGTGCCCTACCTTTTTCTGATTGAGTTCCAGGCTTATCCCTTGCTGCAGGTCCATGATCGCCTCCATGCGTTCCACTTTGACATCAGCCGGGACATCGTCTTTCATCGAGTATGCATGCGTGTTCTCTTCGTGAGAATAAGTAAACACACCGAGGCGGTCGAATCTTGATCGCTCTACAAAACCCATCATCTCCTGAAAATCCTCTTCCGTTTCTCCTGGGTGACCAGCAATGAGCGTGGTTCTTATGGCAATGCCCGGAACTT
>JAEUUD010000059.1:16184-16535 GCA_016787625.1 Cyclobacteriaceae bacterium | reverse complement strand
TTGCCTTCGTCGGTTCACCAGAACTGGTAACAGCCATAGCGATTGCCGGCGACCTGACTTTCAATCCGCTGACGGATTATCTGACCAATGAACGCGGTGAGAAAGTAAAACTCGATGCACCGAAGGGCGATGAACTTCCGAAAAAAGGCTTTGATGTAAAGGATCCCGGTTTCCAGGCACCTGCAAAAGATGGCAGCAAAGTACAGATCAGGGTGAATCCCAAGTCGGATCGCCTCCAGCTGCTTGAGCCATTCAAAGCATGGGACGGCAAAAACCTCTCCGGCCTGCGCCTCCTCATCAAAGCAAAGGGAAAGTGTACAACGGACCATATTTCCATGGCAGGAAAGTGGC
>JAEUUD010000059.1:0-16174 GCA_016787625.1 Cyclobacteriaceae bacterium | reverse complement strand
GTCACCTGGACAACATTTCAAACAACCTGCTGATTGGCGCCACGAATTTCTACAACGAGAAAATCAACAGCGTCAAGAACGGACTGACAGGGCAATACGATGAAGTTCCGAAAGTGCAGCGCGCCTACAAAGCGAAAGGCATCGGGTCGATCGTCGTAGGCGATGAAAACTATGGTGAAGGATCGTCACGCGAGCATGCAGCCATGGAGCCAAGACACCTCGGTGTGAGGGTGATCCTGGTCAAGTCATTTGCTCGGATCCACGAGACCAACCTCAAGAAGCAAGGCATGCTCGGCCTCACATTTGCCAACAAGGACGACTACAACAAGATCCAGGAAGACGATACGTTTGACTTGACGGACCTGACTTCCATGGCTCCTGATCGTCAGTTGACCATCGTACTGAATCATAAGAATGGAACCAAAGACACCATCAAAGTCAATCACACCTATAACAAGGGACAGATTGAGTGGTTCAAGGCAGGTTCCGCGTTGAATCAGATAGGTGCAAAGGCAGCAGGAAAGAAATCAGCGCCAAAGGCTAAAAAGAAAGCAACCAAGAAAAAGGCGGTGAAGAAAGTGAAGAAGGCTAAGAGCAAGAAGGCCGCCAAAAAGCCGGCGAAGAAGGCAAAGAAGAAGTCAAGGCGCTGATCCTGATTTTATCCATACCATCAAAGTCACCTCCGGGTGACTTTTTTTATGTTGTGCTGGGCCACGAGAGCAGCTACTTCTCGTTACGTACCACTTTCCCTCCGATCATGACAAATTTCACTCGCTGAAGTTCGGTCAGATCCTTGAGGGGATCGCCCTTGACCGCGATGATGTCAGCGAACTTACCTGCCTCAACGGTTCCAATCTCATTTTCTCTTCGTAGTATTTCTGCGTTGACCCTGGTCGCGCATTGAATCGCCTGCATCGGCGTGAACCCTATTTTCTGATACTGGATAAACTCATTGGCGGAATACGTCGCAGGCCATCCGACGAAATCCGTTCCCATCCCAAACTTCACACCTTTCTTCACGGCCAGTTGAAAACCGCGGTACATCGCCTCACCGATTTTCTTGTTCAGTTCACTGGCCTTTTGCTGTGATGGGTCGTCGGTATTCTCATGAAAGGCATGAATGGATAAGGTGGGTATCAGATAAGTCCCATGCTTGATCATCAGGTCCATGGCTTCCTCATCAATGAACGACCCATGCTCGATCGTACGTGCACCAGCCTTCACGGCGAGCTTGATTCCCTCAGCTGCATGGGCATGAGCCATTACAGGTACATCTCTGCGCGCGGCTTCAGCCACAGCTGCATTCAACTCTTCCAGGCTGAAGTGTACATTATTGGGGTTGTCCCCTGCACTCATGAAAGCGCCAGTCACCAATAATTTAATCCAGTCACTTCCGTATTTGATCTCCTGTCGTACCGCTTTCTGAACTTCCGCCGGGCCGTCAACGATGAGTCCATCAGCAATGACCTTCTGCTCATAAGACATGAAATTGATATCGCCTCCACCTCCGGTCACCGACAGGTAGTGTCCTGCTCCAAAGATCCGTGGTCCCGTAAATAATCCCTGGTTGATCGCGTCCCTGATTTCGAAGTTGGCATAGCCAACGTCACCATCACCAGCCACCCGAAGGCTTGTCCATCCAGCCTGAAGCAGATCCTGAACGGCTTTCAATCCTGACAAGGCCTTGCCCGCAGAAGATTCCTTCATGTGGTAGACCTGGTAGTCTCTTACGCCAAGGTTGGGATGCACATGCAAATCAATCAATCCGGGTAACAGTGTAGCATTTCCAAGGTCAATCACGCTCGCATCCTTAGGTACACCGGCTTTATTCGTCACCGCCACAATTTTTCCATCCTGAATAATAACGGCGGGATTGGTCAGCACTTTTCCAGTACCATCAATCAGCGCGCCAGCCAGGATAGCACTCTTTTGGGCTTGCAAGGGTAATACAGCAACAAGGATAAGGAGGACAGTCAAACGAGCATGCATGGTGGAGTCAGTTAGTCATGTCAAGATAAGCAATGATTCTCAACGCCTATCCGCACTCAGGGCTTGTCTCTGCCAATGAAGCGTGTCTTCCCATGCAGGAATTTCAGGGTTCGTTCCACATTGCGCCTGATCGATTCCTCCGTCTTGAGAAATCCGAGATACCGGTTGATTTCCTTTTGTCTTGAAGGTGGCAGTTGGTCAAACACTCTTTTTGCCCCCTTATCCTTCTTAAAGGCCACGGTCAAGGCAGGATGCATAGGCACCTTTCGCTCCACCGGGTCGAAGATGACAGACAAGCTCACGCGGTCGCCAACTTTTTTAGAGGAAGCTTTGAGCATGGGTGCGTTGATGTACAATCGCCAGGCACCGGCGTATCTGACAAGGGTCTGAGCGAACACGTGACCATCAATCGTTCCCTTAACCGGGACAGGTCCCTTGTCCCTGCCTGCATCTTTGAAAACTTTCTTGAGTGTCTTTGCCGGTAGGAACACAAACGGATTGATTCCGATGATATCAATGGTTGCATGAAACAGGGGTCCGGATTTCGACTTTGTCATTTTGCCTTCTCAAACCATGCTATCGCCGGGTCAATCCACTCGCGGTATCCTTTGTAGATGAATCCATGACTCAAACCCATGTTCAGTTTTATCTCTTCGTATGACGTCACCTTTCGCTTGTCGAATACCGCTTGACAAGTGCCGTGTGGGTCTGTTGTCTCAATGATCGACAGGAACTTACCGTAAAGGGTGATGGCCTCATACTCCTTATAGGTTTCCGGCCAGCAGCCACCCATGATGACAAATTTCAATCTTTTATTCTTTAGCGCAGACGAAGCATGAAGCGAAATGTTCCAACCAGCTGAGGCACCAATGATCAGGATATTTTTTTCTTTGACCCCACCACCAAGCAAGGTGTCAACCTGAAGTTTCAGTTTCCTGGCATAGAGAGAATCGTGAATTCCCTCTCTCCTGTTCTCACTGATCACCTGAAATCCGCGTTTTCGAAGTGAGTCAAGGATGTTCAGGTATTCATATGGACCCCATTCCGGGACGGATTGATTGATGGCATTGTTGCCCAACACGGTGACAACGCCACCGTGCAGGTAAAAAACATACCTGGCTTTTTTATCCGGCACACCAACACTGGATCGTATTGACTGGCCTGCAGCCGAAAAACAAATACAAGAAATCAATAGCAGGGTTTTCAATGGCTTCGTTTTTGTAATTCCTGAACGATCAACCTGAGTTCATTGAGCATCATCGCTGTGGCACCCCAGACAACTTCATGCTCAACCAGAAAATGCGGTGCGCGGAGGTTGTAGATCCTTGCGGCGACAATATCACGAACCCCCACGGCATCTTCCTTCAGAATGTCAGAGAGGTCAGCTTCGAGGATACGCACGACTTCCACCGGATCAGGAACAAAAAGTGGTTTTGTCCTGGCCACACCAACAACCGGTGTTACCATGAAATTGCTTGGAATAACAAAAAACTGACTCAGTGTTCCGATGACCTCGATAGAAGAAGGGCGAACGCCAACTTCCTCTTCACCTTCCCGCAGAGCCGTTTCAATAGGCGTCTCATTGGGCTCCGCTTTACCACCAGGAAAACTAATCTGCCCGCTGTGGGCACCGAGGTACTCCGGGCGCTTCGTCAGTGGAAATCGAATACTACCCTCATTCGGATACAAAAGCACAAGGACACTTCCGGGTTTCGGTGGTGACTTGTGTTCAAAGTTTGGTTTTGGTCCATCAAGGGAAGTAGCCCTAAGCGGTTCATGGGCCAGGGCTCCGGGCAAGGGTTCCTGTAATCTTGTTCTGAGTGAATCAACAACCCAATCAAAATCTAACGGCATACTTTGGTCATCTCGGCTGTTACCATCCTGTCTCCTGCATCCTCCGAACGTTGGAATTCGACGCAAGCCTCTTTCTTCTTTCCATTTCTCAAAAATGCTGAACCCATATAAAAGTGAATCCTCTCAATAAAACTATCCAGTGACAAGGCCTGTCGAAGCAATCGCTCGGCGTTGGCATTATCGCCGGTGAGCAAATAGTATATGCCCTTATTCCTGTAGGCCCATCCATTCTGAGGGTCCATCTGGATGCTTCTGTTGATATCAACCAATGCTTCGGGCAGTTTGTTCTGCATCAGGAAAACAAATCCACGGTTGTTGAGGAAGTACGGTTGATTGGGCGACAAGTCCAGCGCTTTCTGTATTTGAACCAGGGCTTCATCATGATGGTTGTTGAAAATGGCCATCATTGCCCGCGTGTTATAGATATTCGGCTCTTTCGCGTTGATGGATTCTGCCAATTGAAGGTCCTTTTCAGCCGCATCAAATTGACGCAAGTAGTAGCTGACCGTTCCCCGGTTCACAAGGAATTCAACATTGCCCTGATCAAGTGAAATGGCTTTTGAGAACGACGCTTGCGCGGATTCGAAATTGCGAAGTTTTGTCAAGTTTAAACCTTCAGCGAAATAGATGATGGCTGTATCTGGTTTGGATGCTTTCAGTTTGTTGATGTCATCCTGGGCGTTGTAGTACTGCTTGAGCTCATAGTATGTGTTGACACGATTAAAGTAGGCCGCCAAAAAATCGGGCTTGCAGACAATAGCCCTGTTGTAAAGTTCGAGGGCCTGTTCATACCGGTTGCTCTGAAATTCGATGGTGCCGAGGTTATTCAGTGCATCGGCATAGCATGGGTCCACATTCAATGCCTCCTTGAAATAACGGGAGGCCTCCTCCGTATTCCCCTCCTTCAAGGCTCCGTTTCCTTTAAGCAAAAACTGCTGCAGCCTCACCTCATCCGATGGTTTGCATGACAGCGCGGCACTGAGCAATACCAAACAAAAAATTCTTACCTTCATTTTACTGAAAAGATAAATCTATGAAGAAAAGTTTGGTTTTTATTTTCTGCTTGCTCAGTGCAGGGCTCACCTACGGTCAACGGTACAAGACCATTGAGCTCAAGCCCATATCCAAGCAGGGATGGAAGTATGCCTACGACTTGAAGAGCGTCTCTTCACCGGCAGCCCTCGAAGTTCCACTCATCGCCGTCAACGACGCTGAAGTAAACAGGTACTTCAAGGCGTCAAAGACGTGGCGCACCGTAGGTAGCGTGGTCACCGTCATCCCCTTTATCTACATCATCAGCCTTTCCAACAACGTCTCCATCAATCAGAGCACATTCTGGTGGGTCATAGGATCTACCGTTCTGGCCCAGATCGGTTTCGAAGCAGTCAGCCACGCAAAACTTGGTATGGCCATTGACCGGTACAATTACGTCATCATGCAGCCAAGTGGAAATTCACTCGGCCTCGAATTGACCTGGAAATTCCGGTGATCCGTGTCCTGCCTAGTACTTTCTGTCATACCATGACTTCTCGGCAAGCAATTCAGACACTTGCCCGTTGCCGGTTCTGAACCGGGTTGCGAGCGTCACACGGTGATCGATCTTCTGCATGAAAGCACAGAAGTGAAGATGTGGCCCTGATGTCCATCCTGTATTGCCGCTTCTAGCAATCAGGTCGCCTTGCTTCACCTTGTCACCCGGGTCAACGAGCGCACCACCCTTGGACAGATGTACATATTCTGAGAACGATCCGTCATCATGGAACAGGAGCACGTAATTGTTGTACTTTGCGCATTGCTCCTCAGGGCAAGCCTGGTCATTGCCCTCTGCTACTTTCACCACCACGCCATCGCGGGCAGCAAGCACATCGGTTCCCACAGGCATACTGAAGTCCAGCGCCTTGATATTTTTATGTGAGGCCTGCCCATTGTATCCCTGATGAACCATGAAGCGCTTTCCATTCGCGAAAGGAAGATCATACAACACCGTGGAGTCGTGCTTCGACAGACTTATGTCGCCCATCACAAACATAAACCGGCTTACGTAACTGATTTTTGTTGCCGTTTCTGTTGCCTTGATCTCTATCAGGCGAAATTTATCCGCCCTGGCCGGCACGACAAAAACCTTTGGGATATCTCCTACCGTCACCATTCCCTCCAGCTCAAGATTGAGCATCAGTGAAGCAGGACAATAGAACTCGTTGCTGGCATAGATCACAAATCCCTTAGGTTCCTTTTCGGCAAATACCTTGATCTCCGACTGAGCATGCGCCAGCCATGAGCACAAAAGGATAATTGCAAATGCTGTCAGTCTCATCATTGTCAACAATCAGAATTTCAGATCCTGATATTTCCCGTCGATGCATGCCCGGCATGAAAGCCTGCCACTCAATGCGCCTGGCTTCAGTGTAGATTTGCCCATGAGCATCCTGACACATTCCTGGATACCCTCCGTGATCGATGGGTGTGGATGCACACACTCCGCCAATTCCTCTATGCCACGATCCATCGAAATGAGTACAGCAACAGCCTGAATGGCACTCGATGCGTGGTTGCCGACCACTTTCATTCCAAGAATCTTCATCGCATTGTCGTTGGTCACCAGCAACTTGATAAATCCTTGCGTATTGCGTTTGGCAATCGCACGGGGAATCGTGCTGTACTCCAGCGTGACCACCTTGTAATCGATCTTCTGTTCTCTGGCCTGAATCTCATTCATTCCCACGCCGGCCACTTCGGGGCTCAGGAACATGATTGTACTGATGTTCTCATACACGAGCTTTCGTTCAGGTTTACCAAACATGCGCTCAACAGCATAACGGCCCTCCAGTTCCCCCACATTGACCAGCGAAATGTCTGCTGTCAGGTCGCCAATGGCAAAAACATTAGGTACGGTCGTCTGTGTGTCGGTATTTTCAATGCCTTTTTTTGAAATGGCGATTCCCACTTTATCCTCCCACAGGTCTTCCAGGTTCGGAATCCGACCCACGGAGACGAGGGCCTTTTCCACATTGAAGATCTGCCGCGTATTGTCTGTATACTCCAATTCATACTCAACCCTGTCATTCACTTTTGTCATGCGGACAAGTTTTGAGTTGCGGTGTATCAGCACACCGTTGTTCTCCATGTTGCGCTCAATGATGCGTACAACATCTTCATCCTCGAATGGAAGGATTCTGTCGCCCTTGTCGATCAGGTGCACCTTCGTTCTTCCAAAGCCGCTGAAGATCGTCGCATACTCGCAACCGATGACCCCCGCCCCGACGATCACCATGCTCTCTGGAAAGTCCGTCATCTCTTCAATCCCTTCGCTGGTCATGACAATCTTTTCATCGATGGGCAACTCGGGCAGGTACCTGGGTCGGCTGCCGGTTGCCAGCACAACGTGATCAGCCCATACCTTCTCTGACTGTGTACCTCGTGTGATTTCTACCGTATTCTTGTCGATCAGCCTGGCTTCACCAACTTTAAATTCAAATTGATGATCCTTGGAATTCTTCAACTGTGTCATCTGCTCTTCCAGGAGGCTTTTTCGCTCCTGAACAGCACGCCGAACTTCCGCCTGGATCTCCGAATAGTTGATTGATGGCACAGGAATGTTGTAACGCTTAAGGCTTTTGCGGAACGCTGCTGCTTCTCGCGAAAGCTCCCACCATGTTTTGGAGGACAGTGCACCATTGGTAATGCCGGCACCGCCTACGCGGTTGCGCTCGACAATCAAGGTTTTCTTTTTGAAATCCAGCGAGCGCATCGCTGCAGCGTAACCCGAAGGTCCGGCGCCGATGACGACCAAATCATACTTGTTCATGGATGGGTGAAATTTGAGCCACTAAATATAACAGGGTCACTCACATGGACCAACAAATACCGCACCGATAACTATCTTGCGTCATGCTCGAGCAATTGAAAACGTGGGACCGGGACCTGCTTTTGTTCCTTAATCAGTTCCACTCTTCTGCCCTGGACGGCATCGTTCCTTACCTCACACGCACCGACGTGTGGATTCCGCTTTATGTAGTCCTGCTTTACCTGATCTTTAAGAGCCAGGGAAAAGAGGGATGGTTTGTCGTGCTCGGCATCGCGGTCTCTGTACTTCTCACCGACCGGATCACATCAGGCCTTATGAAGCCGTTCTTTGAAAGACTCCGTCCTTCACAGGAACCATCACTCGAGGGACTGGTTCATCTGGTTGATAACTACAAAGGAGGACTTTACGGATTTGCTTCCAGTCACGCCGCCAATACCATGGGTGTAGCCATGGTGGTCTTTCTTACGCTGAGACCGGTTTATCGGTACGCATGGCTTGTATTTCTCTGGGCATGCATCATGTCATACACGAGAATATATCTGGGTGTTCATTACCCCGGAGATATCCTTACAGGAACCATCATAGGTCTGGCCTGTGGATATGCTGGCTACCGCACAGCACTGTGGTCCCGAAGAAAATGGAGGGAAAGACAGGCGAAAGCTGCCTGACTATTTTCCAAAGAGTTTGCCAAGCACGCCGCCAAGCACAGAAGACTTCTGCACATTGGTCAGCATGGAAGAGATGTCAAGCTGATTGTTTCCTGACATTCCACGGAGCATCTGCTGAAGATCGAAATCAATGTCTTTCGGATCATTGGTTCTCCTGATCACCTGGTTCATCACCGTCGGTACCAGGTTGCTGGCAACCGATTTCGCCACTTCTGGTGTGATGTTGAACTTTGATGTCAGGTTCTCGCAGACCGTCTCCATAATATTGTTCATGACGGGGCTTGTTGTCTTGCCGATACCCGATTGAAAAAGGGAAATGACTTGCTGCATGTTGCCGCCTGACACCTGACCCTTAAGGCCATTATAAATTTGATTCGTCACTTCCTTGATGGCGGCGTTATTCAGTTGGTCGGGGATAGCCTTGTTCTCCACAATCGACGACTTCGCATTCTGCTCAACAAGCTTTAATAATTGATCCAACATGTGTGTGTTTGTCTGGTTGAGTACAAATAACCCCAATCGTCCAGAATCGATTTCTGCAATCTGAGGCTAATTATTACATGGGAAATAGGGCCGTGAGCTAGTCTTTCTGCAGGATTCTGCGGATGTATTTGCCTACAATGTCAAATTCAAGGTTGACTTTCTGCCCCTTCCTGAGGGTATTGATGGTCGTATGGGTGAATGTGAAGGGAATAATAGCCACGGAAAAAGCATCCTGCCGTGAGTTGAAGCAGGTGAGGCTGATGCCATCCATGCAGATCGATCCCTTTTCTACGGTGATGTTTCCGGCTCCGGAATCGTACTGCACATCGATGATCCAACTGCCTTGCTCCTCCCGTATACCGGTGACAACACCGGTCAGATCCACATGCCCCTGCACGATGTGGCCGTCAAAGCGGCCATTGTTGAGCATGCTTCTCTCCAGATTCACTTCACTGCCAGTCGAAAGACTACTGAGCGATGACTTGAGCAATGTCTCTTTGATCGCCGTCACCCAATGCGCACCGGGCTCAAGTTTGGTGACAGTCAGACAGACACCACTATGGCTGACACTCTGGTCCACACGCAGGTCATTGCTGATGGCACTGCTGATGAGGAAGTGCTTGTTGGAGCCTTCCTCCTCCACACGCACAACCTTGCCTACTGTCTCAACGATGCCCGTGAACATGCTTGAGTAAATTCAATGGTCTTATTTCTTCTCCAGTTTTTGCACCGCCTCCTTCTGATCCGCCCTGAGCGTAGGATACACAATGCCCAGCTGATCGAGGTAGGTCTTGTACTTGGCAGGATTGTAATACGTCGGCTTCAGCTTCGGAGCATACTCCGACATGATCTTCTGATTCAGGTATATGGCAGGCTGATCTTTCTCACCGATCAGCGGAGTTTATTTCAGGTCCTTGGTTTGTTCAGTCCGGTAGTATTCCCAGGCATTTTTGATGATCTCCGGCTTCAGCAGCATGTCGAGCAGGGTCATCACCTCGGCTTTGGCGCCGTAGACAATTCCCTTGTGTGCAATCGGCGTAGCCATAGATATGGCATTGCTCCAATGATGACCCGGCAGGCCGGGGATGTTGGACGGATAACGAAGAACGACCGTAGGCAATGACCAGCTGATGTCCGCGATGTCATCAGAACCTCCTCCCATCGACATGAGTTGACGGCCCATGATGTTGACAGAGCCTACCGGCGCAGGCAGGCTAATGGAGTCAATCTTTGTTGCAAGACCTTCGGTCTTGGGTGCCTTCAATTCAATCTGTGTTGCCTTCGCAAGCAGTTGATCTTCTGCAGACCATTTCGGCAGGCCAACTTTCTTCATGTTCTCGTACATCGCCAGGGCAATGGGCTTATTGAAGTGACCAGGCCAGGCGGAGCCAAGCACCTCGTAGGTGTATTTTGTGTCAGTCATCATCGCGGCGCCATCAGCCATCTTTACGCCGATGTCGAAAAGTTTCTTGATATCCGGATAGGTCCTCTCACGGAAGTAGTACCATACAGAGGCTTTGGAAGGAACAACGTTGGGCTGGTCGCCTCCGTCAGGAATGACATAATGTGATCGCTGGGTCAGTTCGAGGTGCTCGCGGCGGTAGTTCCATCCGATGTTCATGAGTTCTACAGCATCGAGCGCACTTCTTCCGCGCCAGGGTGCTCCGGCAGCGTGTGCGGCAGCACCTTCAAAGTTGAAGCGCACACTCACCAGGCCATTGCCGCCGCCATCTCCGTAGCCAACGCCAAGGTTGTTGGCGACATGGGTGAAGATACAGGCATCAACATCCTTGAAGTATCCGGCGCGAACGTAATACGCTTTTGTTCCTACAAGTTCTTCAGCAATACCAGGCCACAGCATAAGCGTACCGGATATCTTTTCGCGTTCCATGATCTTCTTCAGGGCAAGGGCAGCAATGATGTTCAGTGCCTGGCCCGAGTTATGACCTTCGCCGTGACCGGGAGCGCCGTCTACGATCGGATCGTGGTAAGCCACACCCGGCTTTTGAGAAGCTTTGGGAATACAGTCAACATCAGAACCCAGGGCGATTACAGGTTTGCCACTTCCCCAGGTGGCAATCCATGCCGTGGGTATGCCGGCCACGCCTTTCTGAATTTTGAAGCCATTCTTCTCCAGCAGGGTGGTGAGGTAATTGAACGTCTCATACTCCTGGAATCCCAGTTCTGAGAAGCTGAACAGCATGTCGTTGATCTGCTGTCCGAGGACGGCATTCTTTTCTACCTCAATGGCTGCTTCGGCCTTGAGCTTTTCTACCTGCTGTACTTCAGTTTGTGCCAGGGCACCTGTCCAGATGAGTCCGATGACAATGGTAAGGATACGTTTCATGGGTTTGGATTTCGGATGTAAACGGCGGGTAAGTTAGCCATTTGCCCTTCCGGGCCAAGGGTCAATTACAGGACCGGGTCCCCTTTTCCAACGGTTTGAGGCATTTTTGAAAGATTTTGGTTTATAATGTAAACTACTTTACATTTGTTCCGTACAAACACCTATGGAAACAAAAAACGACAACCTGAGTGCCCAACAGAGTCTTGACCTGATCACGCAGATGATCAGCGAGGCCAAGGGAAAGGTGAGCAACAGCAGTTTCTACTTTCTCATCTGGGGCTGGACGATCGCCATTGGCAACTTCGGCAACTACGCCATCCTCAAGTTCACGGACTTCCCACAGTATGCACCAGTCGTGTGGATGCTGTGTTTGCCAGTCTGGGTTATCACCATGATCTACGGCAGACGTCAGTCACAGGTCTCCGGTGTGAACAGCCACCTGGACCGAATCAGTATGTGGTTGTGGATATCGATGGCGATCACGATTACACCGGCCTGGGTCTTCGGCGCCAAGATCAACTGGATGGTCAACGCGGTGATCCTGATGCCCGTGGGTGCTGCCACTTTCCTTTCCGGAATTATCATCCACTACAGGCCCCTGCTCATTGGAGGAATCATCTTCTGGGTAGCCGGTGTACTTTGTTACCTGGTTTCACCCGGCGATCAGTTCCTCGTTGGCGGCGTAGCGGTGATCCTTGGCTACCTGGTTCCTGGCTATATGCTCAAATACCAAAAAGAGCAGCATGCTTAGAGAACTGGATCCATTACTTCACTCACAGTTAAGACTTGGCGTGATGTCGCTGCTCATGGGCGTTGAGTCAGCCGAGTTTGTGTACCTGCGCGAAAAGACGAACGCTACAGCAGGCAACCTCAGTGTGCAGCTCGACAAGCTATCCGAAGCAGGATACATCACCATTGAAAAACTCTTCAGCGGGAAGAAGCCCCTCACCCGCTGCCGGATCACCAAAAAGGGCATCAAGGCTTTCGAGGAGTATGTCAGCAGTTTGAAAGATTATATCAAGAAGTAAAAAAATTTGTCATGTTAGTTTATAAAGTAAACCAGTTTACAATCAGGCGGATTGCCATGACCATCCTCGGTATCACCGTGGCGGTCGCCTCCCTGCGTCTCGTGATGCCCGGCATCACATGGGACATACCAAAGATTTGCGTTGATCAAACCCACATAACCCAATACATCCATGAACAAATCACTCGAATCATTGCACGCTGAAGTGGCGACTGAATGCAGCCGGGGCGTCACCTTCATCCTTGCCGCGTCAATCTATTGGACCGGCGTTGGGGTCGCAGGCGCCTGGCTTCCGCCCAACACAGCCTTCATTGCATCCGTCTGGGGAACAGGTCTCCTCTTCCCTCTCAGTTTGATCATCGCGAAACTATCAGGGATCAATATCTTCTTCAAGAATGCACTGACGCCACTGGGCGTATGGGCGAATATTTTCCAGGTGTTCTTCTTTCCGATCTTCTATCTCTCCGCCAAAGAGAACATCGGCTACCCTCCCGTGATCATGGGCGTGCTGGCCGGTGCACACTTCGTCTTTTACCACTGGCTCTACCGTAGCCGCACGTACCTCATCCTCACCTTCGCTCTCGTCATCAACAGTTACCTCACCGCACTTTTCTTCCTCGACAACGCCTACGTCGTCGGGGGATTTTCCAATGGCATTCTCCTCATGCTGGGTGTCGGCGGGCTTGTCCTTGAAAACCGTGCTTCAGAAAAAATCAACCACCAAATACAACTCCAATGAAAAAGTCCATCTGTTTCCTCTTGCTCCTCCTTGCTCCCTGCGTCCTCGTTGCACAAGACGCCGTTGACGAAGCCATGTACAAGGCGTACCTCAGCGGTCAACCTGCGCCGGACACATGGAAGTCATCCGTCGCTACACGCCAGGAGGCACTGAAAGCCAAACCAGGTGATGTGCAACTGCAATACCAGCTGGCACTCGCACAGTTCGGCCTGCTGTCATCCACCATGCGGGGCCGAGATGAAAAACTTTTTGACACGTACTATAAGGACACCGAAGAATTGCTGGAGTCCATCATCGAACGCGACAAGAAATGGGGTGAACCGATGGCGCTGTTGTCCGCAACCTACGGACTGAAGATGGGCTACAGCCCCATGCAGGGAATTTTCCTCGGATCAAAAAGCAGCAGCCTCGTGGAGAAAGCAAAAAAGCTGAATGCCACATCGCCCCTCGTCTGGAAAGTTGCTGCCAACGCCAAGTTCTTCACTCCCGAAATGTGGGGTGGCGATCTTGCCGAAGCCATCGAAGCCTACGAGACGTCCATCAAGTTCTACGATGCCCATCCGGAAAAACTCAGGTTCAACTGGATGTACCTCGATGCCCTCGCCTTCATGGGCCAGGCCTATCTGAAGAACGGCGATTCCGGCAAGGCCATTGCCGCCTATGAAAAAGCCCTGCGCCAGGAACCTGACTTCGGATGGGTGAAACAAGTGCTGTTGCCGAAAGCCAAAGGAACGGCTAACTGAACATGCGAAAGCTCCTCACGATCGTGACGCTCACCATGGTGAGCTATCTGCTGCGGGCACAGCAACCCTGCGTCTTGCTGAAAGGCACTGTCATCGACCGTGCGACAGGAAGCCCTCTGCCCGGAGCGAATGTCACCGTGAAGAACATGCCGGGCCTCGGCACAAGCACCAATGTGTCCGGTCAGTTTGAGTGGAGGCCTTCGCCTGGCGACACGATCGTTATCAGCTTCATCGGTTATGTATCACAGCAAGTAACGTCATCGGACTGCGCCGTCACGATAAGACTCGAAGAATCACCCGGCGACCTGAGTGAAGTGGTGATCAAGTCCGAACGTCTGATCGCGGAAGAATTCACTGTGAAGAAGATTCGCAAACTGGACATCTATACCAATCCAAGCGCCAAAGCAGATCCGATCCTTGCTGTCAATTCCACACCTTCTGCTACTACGCTCGATGAGTCTGCCAACATCAGTCTTCGCGGAAGCACGCCGGCAGAAACAGGGATCTTTCTCAACAATGTTCCCATCAACGACGCTGTACGCTACTCACAGTTGAACGGCATCGGTACCTTCAGCATCTTCAATACCGCACTGGTCAGCCAGGTGCTCGTCTATCCGGGCAATCCACCACTTGAATTTGGCAGCACCACTTCAGGTCTCATCGCCCTTCAGACTGACGAAGTGATTCCTGAGAAGCCGGTGCGGACACTGTCGCTCACGCTGGCCAGCATGGGGCTCTACTACCAGGGCAAGCTCAACCGCCGGTCGTCCATCACGGTGTTTACCAACTACCAGCCGTCGGTGCTTATCCGCGCCCTCAACCCTGAATCGCTGCAGCGGGTAAAGAACTTCAATTCCATAGATATTGGTGTGCACTACCTGCTGCGTCTGAATGACAACACACTCGTCAAGGTATTCACTTACGGTATTCGTGAATCGTATCAGTACGCCGTCACACAACCGACATTTAGCGGCGACTTCCATCAGCACAAGTACCGCAACTACACCATCGCCAACCTTCGTCACCGGTTGCCCAAGGGTGAAATCACCGTGAATACCGCCCTCAGCTTTTCTCAGGCGAGCTACACGATGAGCACCCTCGACGCTGACATTGCCAACCGTGATTTTTTCGCCTCCTTCAACTACCAACGATTTGGGAAAGTGATGGATGTGAAAGCAGGACTCAGCTACGACACCCGGCAGTCGCACTACAAGGGACAATACCCTGTGTATCCCTACGCCATGGGTGAACAATATCCTGTCGACAGCAGTGAGTCCGATGTGGCGACAAAAACTCCGGAAGGATACATCTACATGAAGTGGTTTGCTACTCCACGTATTACCATTGGCACCGGTCTTCGTAACAACCTTCCCTTGTCAGGTCACAATGCTTTTACCAGCGGGCAGGTCAACGTGAACTACAAGCCAAACAAATCCTGGAGCATCATCGTCGCGGCGGGTCGGTACAATAAATACCAACTGCCACAGGGAGAAAGCAACGATCCGTTTCACATCATGGCCGACCAGTATTCCCTGGATGTGAGCAGGACCGGAAAGCGCACGGAGTACACCCTGGCGCTTTTTCATAAGAAGAGCAACTACCTCATCACAACGTCCGAAGTAAGCGGGGTGGAGTTGTTTCTAAACCACCGGTTCAACGCGCACTTCCGTGGGCAACTATCGTTCACCGGCCTCGATGCCAATCTCTCGCAGTCGGGTGTGCCAATGTCTTCACCTTATGATATTGGGTACTTTGTCCGGGGTAACCTGGAATACAAATTTGCTGACACCTGGACGGTGACTACCGTTTTTCTTTTCCGCCAAGGAAGTTATTACGTGCCCGTGGCCTCCGCGACATACGATCCGGCGATGGATGTCTTTGTTCCTGCATATGGCCCTCCACTCCGACTGCCTGCCTACAACATTGTCGACCTGAGTTTATCCAAGGTGCTTCCCATTGGGGAGTCTTCAGCGGTGGTCTTTGCCGGAATTGGCAATATTCTCAATTTCAGGAACGTGCGGGGCTACTCCTATAATAAGGACTATTCCGCCACGACGGATGACCTCTTTTCACTCCGCACTGTGTATGTGGGGTTTATAATCAACTTCTGAACCGGCTTGCTTCAGCTTCGTTTAAATAATCGCTGACTCCTTCATTCTCAAATTACCTAATTCTCAAATTTTCAAATTAAGACATCCACGTTTTTACTAGCTTCGCGCGTTATCCTTGCGCATGAATCTGTACGACAAGTACCCCGTCCATCTCTCCAATTCCCTCAGTGGTGAAAAGGAAAAGTTCGAAGCCCTGACACCCGGCTTTGTCGGGATGTATGTGTGCGGACCGACGGTCTACAGCAATGTCCACCTGGGAAACACGCGTACGTTCCTCACCTTCGACATCGTCTCCCGCTACTTCCGTTTTCTGGGTTATAAAGTCCGTTATGTAAGAAACATCACCGACGTAGGCCACCTGGAGAATGATGCCGACGAAGGGGAAGACAAAATCGGCAAGAAAGCCCG
>JAEUUD010000058.1 GCA_016787625.1 Cyclobacteriaceae bacterium | reverse complement strand
CCCAACGCCAAAGCCATCAGCATTCGTAGGTGTCTCGGCTGACCTGGAGCTCATGCTCTGGTCGATCAGGTTGTGCTTGGTGCTGAACAACAAGTCCTCCATGAAAATTTTGCCGCCTGAATAAGCCATCCATCTGCACATACACTTTGATTTGGTTGATGATGAGTAAGGTAGCTAAATTACTGTGGTTGAAGTACGCCTGTACATGATCAACTTTTCAAATTGTATGTTCTAAACAGAACCCCATGAAATCAAACATTTCCACATCAGGCTGGTTGATAGCCTTCCTGGTCGTCCTCACACCAATCGCCTGTGTAGAAGTTACAAAATCAGATTTTAGCCATGACCTTCCGGAAGGTGCGACACCGTGGCTGAGCGACCAGTTTGATGCAAAGAACAAATTCACTTTTGCCATTGTAACGGACCTTAACGGCGGAGAACGTAAAGGTATTTTCGAAATAGCTGTCGAGCAGCTGAACCTGTTAAGACCTGAATTGATCGTTACGGTGGGTGACCTGGTGGATGGCACATCTTCCAATGCGGACTCCATTGCCATGGAATACGACAGTTTTGATGAACGTGCAAGGAAAGCAAAAGCCCCGCTTTTTCATGTCGGCGGTAACCATGACCTTACTGATCCTGTCATGCGCAAGGTGTGGAAGGAACGATATGGAGCGCATTACTATCACTTTATCTACAAGAATGTGTTGTTTCTTATGCTCGACACAGAAGATCACACGGATGCGAGGCGCCAGGAAATTCATGAAGCAAGACAGGCAGCCATCAAGGTGCTCGATGGCCCTGAGCCGGAAAAGGCACAAGGCATGGAATATTTTAAAATACCAGAACGTGTGACCGGAAGTGTAGGTGAGGATCAATTGGCCTACTTCAAAAAAGTCATCGCTGATCATCCTGAAGTTTCCTGGACGGTCTTGTTCATGCACAAACCCATCTGGAAAACGGAAGGCCTGCAGCAAATTGAGTCAGCCCTGGCAGAAAGACCTTACACGTTGTTCAACGGGCATTTCCACAGTTACTCGCATACGCTAAAAAACGACCGGGACTATATGATCCTTGGAACGACAGGCGGACATCAGAATGAGAAGGACCCCAACTCGTTTGACCATGTCACGCTGGTGACCATGACAACGGAGGGTCCGGTGATTGCCAACTTGAGACTGGAGGGCATTCTGAACAAATACGGGAAAGTTCCGCTCAACGGCGATAGCCTTTGCTTTCAGGCATCCCGTTGTCAGTAACCTATTCTTCGTTCAAACATTCCGTTGGGTTGACACGTGAAGCACGGATAGCCTGACTACCGACGGTGAGCCAGGCAACGCCCAGAGCCGCAAGACCCGCAGCGATGAAGTACCATGCTTGCAAATCCACGTGAAAGGCGAAACCGTCAAGCCATGACGATGTGAGGAAGTAGGCTATCGGAATAGCAATGGCGATGGAGATCAGAACGACACGCGTAAAGTCGCGAGACAGCAGATAGACAATACCAGCTTCTGTTGAACCAAGTGCTTTGCGAAGCCCAATTTCCTTTCTTCTCCTTTCGGCAGTAAATGAGGCCAACCCAAACAGACCCAGGCAAGAAATCAAAATGGCCAGGCCCGCGAAATACTTTGACAAAGCGGATACCCTTTTTTCAGCGACGTACAGCTTCTGATAGTCCTGATCCAGGAACCTCGGATCGAAGGAGAATCCGGGATTCATGGAATTAAATATTTTTCCAATTCCGGCAAGGGCTTCTGTTTCACGGCCTGCCTCAAGTCGGGCGATCATGAACAATGATTCATCTGGCCTGACACGGAAGATAAAGGGCTTGTGCTTTTCATGGAATGACTCAAAGTGAAAGTTCTTCACCACACCGACAATCTCCACAGAATTACCCCAAAAGATAATTTTTGAGCCAACTGGGTTTTTCAAACCCATCACATCGACGGCAGCCTCGTTGATGACAATTGATGCCTGGTCATTGAAATCTTTGGAAAAGGTCCTTCCCTCAGTCAGCTCGATGTTCAGTGTTTCAAACATTTGGTAGTCAACGGCCATCGTACTGAACCGCACAACCTCATCCGGATTCTTTCCATCCCAGCTGACGCCAACAGTAAAGCTGTCATTGCCGATGATGTTCTGATTAACGGAAGAAGCGTTGGCCACTCCGGGTGTACGCCGCAACTCTTCAAGGAAAGTCTCCTGGTGCGCAGCAAGAGCACCCTCTTTATCGAACAGAATGACGTGATCTTTGTCAAGACCAATGTTCTTGGTTTGGACAAAATCGATCTGTTGAGAGACGACCAGCACAGCAACGATGAAAATGACCGATAGGGCAAATTGAAAAATGACTAAACCCTGCCTGGCCCACTGCTCACCCCGGCCGGTGGTCATTTTGCCTTTCAGCACCTTGGCAGGACTGAATGCAGAGAGATACAACGCAGGATAACTTCCGGCAAGAAAGCCCGTGACGCACGTTATCGCGATGAGGGAGTAAACCAACATGGGTGTTACTTCCAGAGCCAATGACTTTCCGGTAAGGTCACTGAATGCGGGTAACAGCAGTTGTGTCAGGATCAGAGCGACAATCAATGAGATGGTACTCATGAACATCGACTCTGCGAGGTATTGAAGAATAAGGGACTGTCGTCCGGCACCAATGGCCTTTTTGATCCCGACTTCTTTTATTCTGCGGGTAGCCTTGGCGGTAGAGAGATTCATGAAATTGATGCAGGCAATCACGAGAATGAAGGTCGCCACCAGCGAGAACAAACGGACATACTCGATGCGTCCGCCAGCCTGGACACCATTGTCATACCGGCCGTATAGATACCCCTCTGAGTAAGGCCTGAGAAATAATGTCACATTGGATTTCGGGAATTTCTGCTTGATGAAGCCAGCTATTCTCTCGCTCACCACCTCAGGATTGGCCTGATCTTCCAGAACAAGAAAAGTGCTCGGCCCGTGATTACCCCAGTGCTCATCACGCCCTCCGGAGAGACCATGAAATGCGTCCATAGTAAGAAGGAAGTCGAACTGCTGTGTAGAACCTGATGGAACATTTTGAAATACCCCCGCTACTGTTGACTGCCCCTTGAATTGAGAAATGTTCCAGTCGATCGTTTTTCCGGTAACGTTGGTTGCTGTGCCGAAAATACTTGTGGCCAGGTTCTCGGAAATAAGGATCGCGTGCGGGTCCGCAAGGGCTGTGCGCTCATTGCCTTCTAAAAGAGGAAGGGTGAATACATGCAAGTAAGAAGAATCGACAAACTGACCGCGTGCCTTGAGTTTCGAATTGCTTTCATGCGAAAGAGTAAACGGCGGAAACCAGGACGCTGGCGCAAGGTTGACGGTATGACGGATGCCGGCAACTTCTCTTACAAGGGCGAGGGCAAGGGGAGTTGGCGTTGCCTCCATGGTCTCTATCCTGTCGGAATTGGCATGATTGGCCATCACCTGAAACAACCTGCCTTCGTTGTCATGGAACTTGTCCACATGGAGTTCATCCACGACCCATAAGTATATGAGTAGCGCACTGGCAATACCCGTAGAAAGGCCAACCAGGTTAATAACAAATGAGCTCCGGAAGCGTCTAATATTTCGAAGAATGAGCAGGAGGTAATGGCGGAACATACGATTGAGTTTGAAACGAATTTCCCAATATCCATACCAAGGAGCAAATAGCGTTTAATGACCTAATTTCGCACCCGGACTGGTCAGTTTTGCATCGTAGTGTTCGATGGCGAACGGTCTGAAGAGTTAAAGGATCGACCACAATAGAATAACTTTGAAGAAGATGAAGTCATTGTGTTTTGCGGCTGCCTTGCTTCTCGGCGTATGTGGCTGCGGAGGACCCGTTGAACAGTCCACTGAAACTTCCGGAGAAGACTTTGATTCACTCCTGCTTAATCCGCGTGAGGAGGAACCCATTATTCGTCAATTACAATCGGCAACAGGAAAGACCTGGGAAGCGAATATCACCCCCCTTCCTGATATCCGCCAGGCTAAAGTGACCGTGACACTTCATGGCCTTGTACCAGAGACATCTCCAGTTGACTTTGGTGAGACCGACCCTGTTATCGCGATGTACCAGTCGGACCTTGACGGTGATGGATTCGAGGAATTGTACCTGATCACGCAAAGTGGCGATACAGATTCATTCGGAACCGTGCTTGGATTGGCTTCTTTACACGATGAAACAATTATGGTGATTTCATTTGAAGGAGCTACTCCGTATAATACTAAAGAATCAGAGCCCTATGACGGGTATGCCGGGCATGATGCGTTTTCGATGCGGGATGGGAAACTGATCAATGAGTTTCCTGTTTACCTCCCTGATGGGAAACCATCGGGTAGAACGCGGCGAATTACCTATGAATTGGTTAAGGGTGATGGCTCGTTGCTGCTGACTCCGGCAAAGGATAAATGAAGACAAGAAGTGGCCGCTAATGCGGATGGACCACGTAGTTTTTCGAGATGCACTCCGACGTGGCTGACTCAGCGATCGTTGAAACGCCTCCGGACATGTTGATCACTTTGCTGAACCCCTGCTGCCCCAGGAAATAACTGGCCCTCGGACTCCTTCGACTATGACTGCAGTACACGAGGATTTCCTTGCTTTTGTACTTTGATAGCTCATCGACACGCCTCTCCAGTTCATCAATGTTGATGTTGATCGCATTTTTGAAATGCCCGAAGCTGTTTGTTCTCGTTGTGCTCCCGTCAAATTCCTGAGGTGATCGTACATCCAGAATGATCACATTAGGATCCGACATCCTTGCGCAGAATTCCATGGGCGAGAGGCTCGTAAACTTAATGGTGGCTTTGTCGACCAAAGGCATGTTGCATGTTGTACATGTGCCCGGTGCATGATACACGGTAGCATCGCAGGAACTGCCGCAAGGTTGGCATACATATGACGTCTGAGCCGAAACGGAAGCCGCTGTAAATAACAGTAAGATGGCTGTTAATGATTTCATGGAAGCGATTTTTCAGGAAGGTACGACGTTCCTCAGTAAATGGTTGCCGACTGGTTGTGGCGGCGGATTAATTATATTCATTATTATTAAGTCATGAAGCAACTCACATTGACACTGACCCTATTGACCTTGATGGCGGTAACTGCCTTTCCGCAAGCAAGCTTTTATCATGAGTATCTCAAATACCAGGAAGCCTCCATGACCACCCGCCGGTTCAAGCACGAGGATGTTGTCGCGGTGGTTGGCAAATTGAACAAGAATTTTCGCATAACACCCTTAGGCAAATCTGTCGAAGGCAGATCAATCAACTTGATTTCCTATGGGCAAGGACCTGTGCAAGTGCTCATGTGGTCGCAAATGCATGGTGACGAGACCACCGCTACGAGGGCAATACTTGATATTTTTAAGTTCCTTCAAGCCAGGGATGCACATGATGCATTCCGGCAAAAAATAAAAACAAGCATCACGTGGCATTTTATCCCCATGCTCAATCCCGACGGTGCTGCAAGATTTACGCGGAGAAATCATGATGGTATCGACATCAACCGGGATGCCCTAAGACTGCAGACGCCGGAGGGAAGAATTCTCAAGCGGGTTCGCGACAGTTTGCGTGCTGATTGGGGTTTTAACCTTCATGACCAGGGAAGGGGTATGGCCGTGAACGGCAAGCCGGCAACTATTTCTTTGTTGGCTCCTCCGTACAATCAGGCACGCGATGTCAACGACTCCCGGGGTGATGCCATGCAGCTGATCAAGCAGATGCATGATTTAGTCATTCAGTTCATACCCGGACAAGTGGGCTTGTACTCCGATGACTTTGAACCACGTGCCTTTGGTGACAATCTTCAAAAATGGGGAACACGCACGATCCTCATTGAATCAGGAGGGTTTGCTGATGACTGGGAGAAGCAGGAAATCCGCCGACTGAATTTCGCCATGCTGATGACGGCTGTAGGCTCTATCATTGACAAGGGTTTTGAGTCCATCCCCATAAAAGCCTATGATGAGATACCAAAAAATTCAGACGGAAGAATGACAGAGCTCATCGTGAAGAACATCCGGTACCAGGGTATCGTCCGTGATATTGGCATCGATCGTCAGGAAGTCAATAGTGAAGATTTCAGATCCTATTACGCGCGTTTCTTTATATCGGATATCGGTGATCTGAGTACATCATCAGCTTACAAAACAGTGGATGTTGCGGGATTTGAAGTGTTGCCTGGAAAGGTTTACCCCGAGGCCATAGACACATGGGATCAGTTTCTGAAAGTCCCGCTCGACCAACTGATGAAAGATGGATTTACCGATTTTGTTGTCAAGGGACCTGTCAACAAGTTTTCTCAGCAGGTGAAGGTAAACATTCATGGCCAGCAGCCGACAACCAATGGCGACGTGCAACTTGGCTCAAATCCATCCCTGATCTTCCGCAATGGCAACAAAGTCGAGTACCTGCTTATCAACGGATCGATCATCAAGGTCAATTGAATACGCTTGGCTAACCGACCGGAAACGGTCAGCGTGATGCGATAGCGGACATTATGGATGGCGTGCAACGCTCAAAATTGTTCAGCACACTCAAAAACTCATTTGGTCTGATTTTGGAGTAGGCAAGGGAAACCAAAACTGCAATGCTGAAGAATACCTGACAATCGCGTGGCGGACGCTACTGAAAAATCGACTTTACACCGCCATCAACGTCTTTGGCTTGACCGTTGGAATAAGCAGCTGTCTTGTTATTTATCTCATTGTCAGTTATGAGCTAAGCTTCAACACGGCGATCCCGGACGCAGAAAGGATTTATCGTGTCTACACTTCCTTCAGTGGTGTCTTTGACGGAACGAATCGGGGAGTGTCTACAGCGGTACAGGGCGCAGTGACCGATCAGTTTACCGGACTGGACGTGGCTTCTGCTTTCCATACATTTTCGACCACAGTAAGGATTCCGGCTGCTAATGAGGATAAACTATTTGAAGGCCAGAACGGGATTGCCTTTGTATCGTCTGCCTATTTTGATTTGCTGTCTGACTATGAATGGCTGAGTGGTTCAGCCAAAGTACTGAATGAACCCGGCAAGATTGTACTTACAGAAAGTCAGGCCAGGAAATACTTCGGGTCATCCATACCGGATGAAGTTATTGGCCAAACTGTTTTTTATCAAGACTCCCTATCGTTGATGGTTGCCGGGATTGTTCAGCCGCCGGCAGGGATCAATGATTTCCATTTTACAGATTTCGTTTCAAAGTCAACGACGGAGTCATCATTTCTCAAGCAACGGTTTCCGGTTGGCGACTGGGAAAGTACCAATAGCAGTGCCCAGCTTTTTGTCAAGCTATCTGCGCAATCTTCGGTTGAGGCAATTAACCAACAATTAGGCAGGCTTGATGAGGAGCACAAGAAAAAATCTCCTAACCTGGACTGGATTCAACGATATAAACTGCAGCCGCTGGCAGACCTGCATTATGACGGTGAGCTTGGTATTTTTGACGGATCACGCCCAGCTGCTCACCTTTCAACCCTGACAATCCTTTCCTTTGTAGCCGCTATACTCTTGGTGCTGGCATCCATCAACTTCATTAATCTTGAAACGGCTCAGGCAGTCAGACGTGCAAAGGAAGTAGGCATCCGGAAAGTGCTTGGCAGTTCTCGCTGGCAACTCATCAGACATTTTCTACTGCAAAGTTTTCTCCTGACTTTGGTTGCCGTAGTCATGGCTATTCCTGTCGCAGAGCTAGGGCTGATTTTCTTCAGTGATTTTATCCCGCAAGGTGTAAGCCTTGACTTGTTGAGCGAGGGAACGATCATTTTCCTGACCAGCGTGATAGTCCTTGTGGGGCTTTTCTCCGGAATGTATCCGGCTTTTGTCCTGTCTTCGTTCCTGCCGGCGCTTGCGCTAAAGAATTTTGCATACATCAATAGTTCCAACAGCAGATCGGCATACCTGCGTAAGGGTCTTATTGTGTTTCAGTTTGCCAGTGCGCAGCTACTCATCATCGGTACGTTGGTTGTGGTTTCACAGATCCAGTACATGCTCAACAAAGACCTCGGCTTTGACCGTGAGGCTGTGATTCATATCAATACTCCCTGGAAGGACGGTGACAAGAGGTTGACCTTTAGAAATGAAATCCAGCGCCTGGCCGGAGTTCAACAATTCAGCATGTGTCAATCACCTCCGGCAACCAACGGCTTCAGCTCCAACGGGCTTACCTATAAAAATGGAAACGAAGAAGTTAAAACCAGCGCCATTATGAAGTTCGGCGATCCGAACTATTTGCAGGTGTACAACATCAAGCTTCTCGTTGGCCGCAACCTTGCGCCCAATCACGACAAGGAAATTCTGGTCAATGAAGCCCTTCTTCATGATATGGGCATTCCCCTCGATGAGGCGATTGGCAAGGAAATCATTCAGAATAAGACAACATTCATCATTGTAGGCGTGGTGAAGAACTTTCACATTTTTACCCTGCACGCACCTTTCAAACCGATTTACATCAACAGCAAAGAGGAAGGCCTTTATGGATTCAGCATCAAGCTGCCTATAGGCCCTGATGGCTCTAGGAATTTCGCACAAACGATTGCCAGCATTGAACGGGTTTGGCAACAGGTATATCCTGACCGGAAATTCGAGTACACCTTTGTCGACGAAACAGTTAGAAATTTCTACCATGCCGAGCGAAAAATGTCAAAACTCGCTGGCATGGCGACAGGCATCGCTATTATCATCAGCTGTCTTGGCTTATTCGGGCTGGCATCCTATTCATCGATTCAGCGCTCCAAGGAAGTGGGTATTCGCAAAGTAATGGGCGCCACGGTCAACAACATTGTGCTGCTGCTGTCGTCAGATTTTCTGAAGCTCGTTGTTATCGCTTTCGTTATTTCTGCCCCGGTTGCATGGTGGGCAGCAGAGCGGTTTCTAGACGACTACGCTTTTCACTTCAATTTACGGTCACCGTTGTTTATCGGAGCTGGTCTTTTTTCTATGATTCTCGCTTTTGTCACGGTTTCTTACCAGGCGCTCAAGACAGCATGGACGAATCCGGTTCATTCTCTGCGAACAGAGTAGACTTACTTGACCGCCAGGGCTTTGAGTTTGCTGGCCAGTGTGGCTGCTTCAAATGCATTGATGAGTCCACCTGTTTTGCTTAGATCAGAAAACGATGCATCTCCGCCTCCGGGCTTTTTGACTTTAAGTCCGTCAAACTTTCTCGTTGATTGGGTAAGCACGTCAATCACCTGATTGACTGTCAGGTCAGGGAAGTATGACCAAATCAGGGCTGCGACACCCGCTGCAACCGGCGAAGCCATGCTGGTACCACTTTGATTTTCATATTTGTTTTCCGGCGTTGTAGAATAGATGTCAACTCCCGGTGCAAATAAGTCAACCGATTTCTTTCCATAGTTGGAGAAATCCGCCACGAAATTCTTGCCTGTACCAGCAGCAGACGCGCCAACTTCAATCCAGTTCCTGGCTTCCTTGCCGCTGTTCAGCTTTCGATTTGGGAAATTATCTTCCTTGTCATTGTCATCATGTTCATTGCCGGCTGCGTGAATCAGAAGAACTCCCTTTTTTCCAGCGTAGACAACAGCTTCATCAACAACAGATTTTTCTGGTGAGAAAGACTTGCCAAAGCTCATGTTAATAATCTTTGCGCCATTGTCAACGGCGTAGCGGATGGCGTTGGCGATATCCTTGTCGCGCTCATCGCCGTTGGGGACAGCACGAACGCTCATGATACGAACATTGTCGGCGATTCCCTTGATGCCGATCCCGTTGGAGCGGTCAGCACCAATGATGCCGGCAACATGGGTGCCATGCTTGGAGTCAGGACCCTTCACATTGTTATTGCCATAAAACCTCTCATGCGGATTGGCATAGTCATCTCCAATCACTTGCCTGGAGTCAAAGTCCGGATTATACCCATACTCGACAATAACCCGATAATAATCTATGGCCTCCTGAAGCTCTTTGAGGATGGCCTCCAGATCCGGGTTATCAGAACTCTTCATCATGAAGTTGGCGAATCCCTTTGCAAAGGAAAGGGACGGGTTGGTGGAGCGAAATGTATCAATGGCCTCACGGGTGACATGCTCGATTCGAAGCGTAGCCTTGAGCGTGTCCATACTTAACTTAAGGTTCTTGCTCAATTTCAGATAATACTCATATTCCGTTCTGTTCTTGTCGCGAAGCTTGGTGTACTTGTCTTTGATCAACAGGTAGCTCTCGAATTCCTTCCGTTGTTTCTTGGGCACCAGGCTTTCTTGCAGGTTTCCAAACTTCTTGTCTAACCTCATAAATTCACGGGTTAGCTCATACGTGTCTTCATTCACTTCTCCGTTCTTTCCACCAATGAAATTCCAGCCATGGATATCATCAATGTATCCATTCTTATCGTCGTCGATCCCATTTCCTGCTATTTCGTTGGGGTTTGTCCATAGAACACTTTTCAGGTCCTCATGATCAGTATCGATACCTGAATCGATAACAGCGACGATCACCGTTTTGGATGGCTTACCCTGGAGCACGGTTGCGTACGTACGTTCGACGCTCACACCCTGAACATGGTCGGCCTCCGGATCGAGGAGGTACCAGTCTTTTCTGACGACTGAATCAGGAGATTGACCATGCGAGGCAAAAAATGCACTAACGAAGATGGCTGTACAACAGAATAAGGTACGGGATCGCATGGGAGTAGGTATCATCAAATTAAAATTGACTGCGAAATTAGGGCTCATCGTTTCCGGGGACAAGAAAATATTCAAAAGGTGCTTAAATCTTACGCTGGATGTCTCTCTGGCTACAATAAACGATTGAATTTGACTTCAGGGTACACCTTTGGTCAACAAACAAAGCACATATGATTTCTCTTAGTTTTCTGGCTGTTGGCGCTTTTTTCGTTGTCTTTTTCTCCTATGCTGCATCCCTGAACAGGCAGCTGGAGCCTCCGGTGACCCGGCGCGTGCTTTCCACCAAATAATATTCCCTTCCTAATTTGGTACCTTTATACGGCTTAGCCGGATACAGATACCATGAGGAAATCCAATCTTGTTTGCACATTCGTGCTCGCGGCACTGAGTACCACCTGTGGGTGGGCGCAGACCGGCGTACCCCGAATTGTTGTCAATGCACAAGGCCATTCTGCCAAAGTGCAAAACCTCGTCTTTTCAGCAAAAGGCGAACACCTGATCAGCGTTTCTGAGGACAAAACGGTCAGGGTATGGAACACATCCACCACCGAGATGCTGAAGAAGTTTGAATCTCAGATCGGTGACGGCTGGGAAGGCATGCTTTACGCTTCAGCCATTTCCAATGATGGTAAATACCTCGCCGTTGCTGGCTATCCGGTTTCATCAGAAAAGGAGAATTACATTGTTATTATCGACCTTGAAAAAGGTAAGCAAGCCTCTACCGCCATAGGTCACACCAACGTGATCAACAGCCTTGAATTCACAAGCAATGGTTCCTGGCTTATCAGTGGTTCAGATGACGGAACCATCAAAGTCTGGAGAATGGTACCTACAGGAGAGTTGACAGTCATTACCACCATTGCTGCAGGAGGACCGGTCAAATCACTTTCAGTCAATCAAAAAACGCTTGAGGTGGCAGCTGCCGTAGAAGGAAAGTCAGAGGTTTTTATTTTCAACATAGCGGCAATTGAAAAGGTGGCTATGAAAATTGCACCTCGATTTTGGAAGAAACACAAGGATCCTGTGAACCGGGTAGTTTACTCCGCTGATGGTTCACTGCTCGCAACCAGCAGTATGGGGAAGGAATTCTATGTGTGGAAGGCCGACGGCTCGGTGCTTAAAGAATTTGAAACTTCATATTCCATTAATGCCATTGCATTTTCCAATGACAGCCGCATTGTGGTTGGTCTCGGAGACGGAGGAAACGGCGTTAGTTATGCGCTGCCGAACGGAAACAAGTTCACGGACTTTCATGGTCACGACAACACCGTTTTCTGCGCAACATTTGCCCCTTCGGAGGATGGCAGTTATGTGGTCGCTTCCGCCGGCGGCAATAACAACGAGATCTTACTCTGGAACCCAATCAATGGCAAAACCATTCGCAAGATCAAAGGCAAGGGTTCCGGGATTCAGGACCTGGCGTTTGGACAGAACATGGAACTCTATGTCTCCAGGGAGTTGGTTCAAAATAAACCTGCTCCGTTCTCCCAATCGTTTGACTTCAACAACTTCAGTATTGGAAAGGCTCCGGCCAAGCCTACGTTGCTTAAAGATTTTAATTCTGGTTTGCGGTTGTCTAGCGAAGTGACCCTTGAATTGCCGCGCGGGAAATTTATTCAGAATGACCCGAATGTGGATGGAAGAATCCTTGACTTCCAGGGAACGGCAGAAGGTACCGTCGTTGTTGCCAGCGACTATTCACTCAAAATGTACGACCGTGGAGGTCTTTTGCTAAAAGAATTTGTCGGCCATTCCGGCGGAGTCCATGCGCTCACCATCAGCGCCGATGGTCGCTACCTTGCGTCAGGCGGCGAGGATCAGAGCATTATTCTTTGGAAACTTTCTGAATCCGGCGCTGCGCCAAGTCTTCGGAAGGCTTTTCCTGATGACAACTGGGCAAGGTTCTTTTCGTCGCTCCCCATTGACTCTTTGACAAAGGAACCATCCAAAGCTGCGTGGCAAGAGGTTATCAGCTTTCTGAAAGCAAACGGCGACAAGACATACCGCGGCATCGAGGAAGTCTATAAAAACCTTGGTGAATTGGTTCTTCCGTTTGCTACGCTTTTTACAACAGATGACAACGACTGGGTGTGCTGGACACCAAAGGGATATTTTAACTGCTCATCGGCTGGTGGCAGATATTTTGGATGGCACGTGAACAGGGGAATCAGGAAGCTGGCAGATTTTTATACTGCTGAACAGTATTTTGAAATCCTGTTTCGCCCAGTACACATGCAGAAGAGCATGGTGCAGGGAAAACGCATAGAAGAAATTCTAAAAGATGAAGGCGAACGAATATTTGACCTTGGCCGCTTGCATCGACCATCAGAAGGCGTGTTCGGATCTTACAAACTCATCTCCAGCAATCAGGTGACGTTCAAGGAAGGCAAATTTCTCACAGGCGCCAGGCAACTTACCCTCGATGTTGACCTCGTCGATGGTGGTGGCGGTATCAAGGAGGTGAACATCTATCACAATGACAAACTGGTATTTACCGACCGTGATGTAGTCACGAAGGGAGAAGGTGAGAAGGCAGCCAAACAGTATTTGGTTGACCTGACCAACGACCTCAATGAATTCAAGGTGGTCGTAGTCAACTATCAAAAAATTGAGTCTCACCCGGATGTACTTCAAATTGAGTACACCGGACAGGTGATTGCGACTTCGTCACTTCACTTGCTGGTTGTGGGAATCAATAAATACATGAATTCAGCCTATAACCTCAACTATGCACAGCCCGACGCCAAGGCATTTGTTGACAGACTGACCGACGGTACAAATAACAACATCTTCAAGTCCATCGAGAAGGTGGAGATTTACGATGAGCTGGCGACCAAGGAAAACATCGTAAAAGGATTCAAGGCCATTTCTGCCAGGGCCAAACCTGAGGATGTGTTTGTGTTCTTCTATGCGGGTCATGGCAGTCTGGATGAAGAGCATAAAGACAAAGAGGGTGATGCGCCATTCTATTTTGTTCCGTCTGATGTAACAAAGCTCTATGGAGATCCAGAACAACTGCAGAAAAAAGGCTTCTCCGGTGCTGAACTTCGCGATCACCTTACGCAGATCAGATCGACCAAACAGATTGTGCTGATGGACGCCTGCCACTCAGGTGGCGCCTTGAAAGGAATGAACGTACGTGCTGTAGCCAGCGATGAGAAGGCGATCGTTCAGTTGGCACGAAGTTCTGGCGTGGTTTGGATCGCTTCCTCAGGCACGAAGCAGTATGCAACGGAGTTCGATGTACTTCAGCATGGTGTGTTCACCTACGCATTGCTTGAAGCCCTCAATGGAAAAGCCGACAACGGCGACAATAAAATTACAGTCAACGAACTAAAGCTATTCATGGAAGACCGGGTGCCTGAACTGACCAAGCAGTATGGCGGACAGGCTCAGTATCCTACCGGATACATTCATGGAAATGACTTCCCGATTTCCGTGATCGATAAGAAGTAGCCTACCTGAAATGCTTCGGCCTGCGTCGCTTGTTCTTGAATTTGCTCTTGGGCTTATTCATCGACGACTTACGACCTCCTGACAGTTTCGCCGTATTCTGATATCGCTTGTTCGGTGAATAGGCGGCAACACGTTTCTGTGCTTTGGCCAGTTGCTTAGGTGATCGTCCGCCTTTACCTCCGACTCCTGAAGTATTCAAGGTCTTGCGGCGATAGGAGAGTGCACTTTTATAGTCTGAATTGAATTTTCCCTTCGGCTCCTTCTTGTTGAAGTCCAAACGGAGTGTGAATTCTGATGATGACCCCACGAATCCATTCATATCCCCCAGGATCATTTCCCTCGAGTAGCCCAACAAGAGGTTTTTGGTCACATAAAATCCCGCGGTTGCATTCAGTACGCTGCCGTTGCGCATGGCACCGCCAACGATGATTTTGCTGTTGAAGGTGTAAAACAGTCCCAGGTCAATGGTCTTGTTCGTCTCTGAGAATTTTCTGAAAGCGAAATAAGGTTCCAGCACATCCTGCCCGCCGCGAAGGGGAAGTTTCCCCTGAACAAACACCGTGTAGTAATTCGAGAGGGAACGCAGGTTCTCATCCTGAAACCAGGCCGTGGATAATCGGTTGGCAGACACGCCCGCCAGAACAAATTGGTTCTCGAACATAAGCCCAAATGAAAAGTCAGGCTTGCCTGTAGTAGAAGAGTACCGCTGGATCACCTCATCACTTGCATCGGTCAATGTTGAAAGCATGTTTGGATTGAGCTGAAGCGAATTATACTCCGCGCCAAGGCCCATCGATAAACGGTTGAACCGCCCCAATGGCAAATGGTAGGCGAACGCTGCCGAGACATATGAATTCCGCATGACGTTGACATCCTCCTGGAAGAGTGAGGCACCAGCGCCAAAACGGCCATCAAGGAATGGACTTTGAATGCTGATGAATTTGTTCTCCGGAGCGCCTGCTACGTTGGCATAGTTGCTGCGGTAAGAAGCGGTTGCCGAACCAAAGGAATGGCCAGCCATGGCAGGATTGTAAATGAAGGCGTTGGTCAGCTTCTGACTGAAAAGAGGAATATCCTGACCCTCAACGACGAGTGCTGGTGAAGCAAAAGCAAGGAGAAGAAGTAGAAGTTTTCTCATAGGCTTACTTCAGAACAGTGATCATTTGAGTAAACTTCTTGGAACCTGAGCGTGGATTAGTTACTTCCACGACACAGATATAATTGCCGATGGCCAGGCTGGTGAAATCAAAGTCCTGCTTGGAATCGGTTGATGTATAGTTCTTGAAGGCCGTCCACTTGTTTACTTCCACACCATAGCGGTCAAGTAACGTTACTTTGTTGTCAGGATAAAGCTCGATGTTGGCAATCTTCAGCACGTTGTTTTTGCCGTCGCCGTTCGGCGTGAGAACCTCACTGATGATGATATCGATATTTTCAGTTTTTCCAATGGCATAGAGATCGCCGGTGGCAGAAACCACATCCAGTGATGTTACAAATTCAGCCACCGATAATCCACCAAGATCGCTGACCTGACTGCTGGCATCTAATTGAAGGACCGTTGGTGCCCCTTCGCGTCCGGCGAGGAGGAAGTCGCTGGTCAGGTTGGTGCTGATGGAAACCGTCGAGCCTGTAAATGTTCCGTTAAGCACATGCATCTTCCAGTGACGGTCTCGGAGCACATCGGTGACACCTGAGAGTTGCGAGATATCCAGGTTGGCATCTCCCGTGATCAGTTCAAAGCCCAGCGTTGCATCATCCACAATGTTGTCGAGCCGAACAGGAAAGTAGCCATCACTGTTTCCAACTGGAAAGGTGCGAACGCCTGTACCTTGGCTGAAGAAAGTACCTTCGACAAAGCTGTCGGCATTGCCTCCTGTAATGTCCGTCGGACCGGCATAAATTAACTGACCCGCTGTTGCTGACGCCTGATCGATAAGCAGTTTGCCTTGAGTAAGCGTCAGGCTGTTGGCAATACGCCAGTTACCGGAAACGGTATACGTGCTGGGTCCATTCAGTGTCAAGTCTCCTAAAATAACCTCACCGTTGCTGGAGTTATTGAGTGTCCATGGGTCTGCGCCTGCAAGGATGATGGAAGCATTGGTCAGGTCAAGCGTACCGCTTGCACTTCGAAAACCGGTGGTTGATCCAATGACGGTTCCTGGTGTGGTGACAAATTGTGCACTGGCACCAATAGTAATCTGTCCCGAGCTTATCGTCGGAAGAAGCCAGGTGGAGAATGCCAAAAGAATAACAAGTTTTCTCATAGGGCTGTCACTGGTCCGACACAGAAGTTGGTTGATCCTGCTACAATATTAAATGTATACTGAGTGCCTGCGGTCAGGCCTGTCATGTCAGCTGATGTGGTCGTGGTGTTGACGGCAGTTCCCCCGCAGCTATCCGGACAATCGGCTGGGTCTGTACACCTGAACACACTGAATGAAGTAGCCGTGCCTGTATATGCCCATTTGAGGCGCACTTTCCCGCCACCCATAGGTATGGCTACGGCTTCGAAAGCAGGACCGGGGTTATCAAATTTTACGTAGGAGCATTGTTGATACCCACAAGTCATGGAACAGGGATCGGTACTAGAACTGGAGCAGGCATCACAATCAGGTTGACCGCATGGAGGTACACCGGCAGCCAGTGTTGTTGCTGGCGAAGTGGTAATGAAATTGATGTCAATCACTTTACCGGCGAGGTCTTTG
>JAEUUD010000057.1:14625-17065 GCA_016787625.1 Cyclobacteriaceae bacterium | reverse complement strand
GGCCCCCGGCTGACCAGGCGGAAGGTCGTCCTCGTAAATCCCAATTTTGTCTTCAACCAGGAGGAGTTGGAGCGAAGGACCATTAGCAAACGCGAGCACGAAGTGCTTGAACTCATCGCCAGGGGGCACTCCAACCAGGAAATTGCCGACAAGCTCTTTGTGTCAGTCAATACGATCAAGACACACTTGTCGAACCTGTTCCTGAAGCTCGAAGTCTCACGAAGGACACAGGCGATCCAAAAAGCCAAGGATTTGCGCCTCATCCCCTAGACCTTTCAGGTGATTTGAGGAAATTCATGCTAAATCATCCTTTCGGGTGAGTGGTACCACAGGGAGAAATGATTGGTTTGAGCAAACAAAACGTACAAACAACATGAACAGGATTATTATCATTTACGGATTGATCGCCGGCTTCATCGTGGGAGCTATGATGCTGATCACCATGCCCATGTACGATAAGGGCACCCTCGACCTGGACAACGGTGAACTGGTAGGGTACTCCACCATGGTAATCGCCTTATCGCTGGTCTTCGTCGGCGTCAAGAGTTATCGCGACAAGCACCTCAGCGGGATTATCAGTTTTGGCAGGGCAGTCAAAGTTGGCGTTCTCATTACCCTGGTGGCTTCCGTGTGTTATGCCGGTGCCTGGGAAATTACATACAGCAAGATTGGCGACGGCTTCATGCAGAAAATGAGCGAGCATTACTTCCAGAAAATGAAGGAGGATGGGGCGACGGAAGCCGAACTTGCCAAGGCCAAAGAAGATTGGGTGGGATACGCAGAACTTTACAAGAATCCCTTCATCCGCTTTGGTGTCACCATCATGGAAATATTTTGGGTCGGCGTGGTTATTTCCCTTATAAGCGCCGGCCTGCTCAGAAAAAAAGAATTTCTTCCTGGATCAGAAACCTCACCTTCCTAACTATGAAACGCGTAACCGGAATTGGCGGCATCTTCTTCAAGACAGAAGACCCTAAGAAACTCAAAGACTGGTATGGCAAGCACCTCGGCTTCCAGGTAACGGATTGGGGTTGTTCCTTTTTATGGAATGAAGTAGACAATCCAAATCCCAAAGCCCCTGCCCGCACCGAGTGGAGTCCATTCAAAAGTGACACTACCTATTTTCAACCCAGCGAAAAACCTTTCATGTTTAACTACCGGGTGGAAAACCTCGTCGAACTTTTGAAAGTACTGAAAGAGGAAGGTGTCACGATCGTCGGTGAGATGCAGGAATACCCTTATGGTAAGTTTGGGTGGATCCTCGATCCCGATGGAAACAAAATTGAGTTGTGGGAGCCGATTGACGGTGGATTCTGAAAGGCAAATCAGCCGATCCACTGAAGAATCAAGTAGCCCACGATCACAACGAGTAATCCAACGGCTACCCATCGGGTGACATTGACAGGTTCCGAAAATTCGTAAGAACAAATCGGACAGACCTCACTGTCGACATCAATGTCCATGGCGCACGAAGGGCACTCTTTTTTGTTGACAGCCTCCATGATTATTTTTTCTTGAGCTTCTCCAGGCCTTGCGGTGGCATGGTGAACAGCACAGACATCAGATCAACGCCGTACCAGATGTTACCGATACGCACATTTTCGTCTTCCGCGTGCTGGTTGTTGTCGTGGTTCACCATGTTCACGGAAATGCCGGGCTTCTTCAGGCCGTCAAAGATCAAAGTAAATATTCCGTTGGAGCCGCCTTCGCTGGGAAGCAACACCAACTTGTCTCCAGTGAATGAACGTACCGCCTCAATGACGGGGAGTACAGCGGGGTGGTCCATTGGAACCTTGGCAGCAGGAAATCCAAATTTCTCGCGATCCACCTTCACGATTTTTGGATACTGCATGCGTGTCTCATGATCGGGGTCTTTGTACACGATGTGCCATCCTTGTTTGCGGATATGGGCTTCTACCAGGTCAAGCATCTTTTCAGGGTCATTGCCTTTCACCAGACGCAGGCTCAGAGAACCAATGGCTATGTTGGGAATGACATTGCGTGCGAGAGACCCGACATTGCCAGCATAAAGTCCCTTAACGGTTAAGGAAGGCAGGAGCAATCTTTCAAACAACGGCTCGCCACTGCCCTCGGTAAAGTTCAGCTCAAGGTCTTGTTTCAGTACCTGTTCAATGTTGGGTACCTTTTTAAGTTGCTCCCTCTCGAACGCAGAGATGGGCTCGACAGAATCATAGTAGCCATCAATGAGCACACGTCCTTGCGGGTCTTTCATGGATGACAGGAGTTGAGAGAGCATAAATCCAGGATCAGGCGCATAGTTGCCGTAGTGTCCGCTGTGCAAAGGTCTGCTGGCGCCATAGACCGTCAGTTCCATGTCTGTCACACCGCGGCCTCCGAATTTTAACGTGGGATCGCCGGTTTGGAAAACCGGCCCATCACACAACAACCAAACGGTGATGTCATCAAACAACGTATGGTA
>JAEUUD010000057.1:0-14616 GCA_016787625.1 Cyclobacteriaceae bacterium | reverse complement strand
TAACGTGGGATCGCCGGTTTGGAAAACCGGCCCATCACACAACAACCAAACGGTGATGTCATCAAACAACGTATGGTACTTCTCAAGGTACCGCTTCATATTTGGTGAGCTTGACTCTTCTTCTCCGTCAAAGAACAACTTGATGTTGGAAGTGTACGTGAGACCGGCAGCCTTCAGGGCGTCCATGGCGGCAAGTAAGGCGATGATGGGTGCTTTATCGTCGCTGGCAGAGCGGGCATAGATGCGCCATTCATCGTTGATGGGTTCATTGGCTTTTGGAAAGGGGATGGGCTTGCCCCCTTTGTAAATGGCGTTGTCATACAGAACAGGTGTGAACGGTGCGTTCTTCCATGTGCTTGGATCTACAGGCTGACCATCGTAATGAACATAAAAGCACAGGGTGCGCTGGGCATTGGCCACTTTCTTTTCACCATACACGATGGGTGGAGCACCGTCAAGTTCCAGCAACTGCATGGAGAAATTCCTCGCCGTGAAAAGTTCTTTGATCAGATTGGCATTCTTCCGGATGTTGACTGCATCAGAGGCATGGTTGGGAAGCGACAACAATTGTGCATAGGTGTCCAGGATATTGGGGCCTTCTTTTTTGATCCATGAACGGCTGGCTGTAACTGCCTTGTTTTGCGCCGCCAATGAAAGAGGCAGGAGGAATGTCAATAAGAGTAGTTTTTTCATGATGGGTACCGTTGAAAAGTCAAATTAGTCATTTGAAGCTGAAGTCTGCTCTGATTCCCACTTGAGGGTGCTATTCCCCGCTGATCCACTTCTTGAATTCTGCTGCCTGTTCTTTGCTTACATGAACCTCATCGTCCACAGTGGGTTTAAGGTATACCCTTAGTTTGCCGTTGTCGGGCTTGAAACGATCGATCGCTTCTGCAGCTGCAATGTACTTGCGGTTGATTCTGAAAAACCGTGCCTTATCAAGTGTGGACTCCAGCTCTGTAAGATTCTTGTCGAGTGTATATCGCTGCCCGGACTTGTCGCGTAGGAATGTCACTTTATGCTCCGAGAAGATGTAGGCAATCTCCTCCAGAGGCACAGCCATGAATTCCAAGCCTTTTCTCGCGAGCAGTCGTTCTCGCTGGACCTGGTGTCCTTCCAGATACTGCAGCAATTTATCGGTGTGGCTCTTCGTGAAATGCCGCTCCAGCTCGCTCACCTTCTTCAATGACAACCTCAGCCTGTCCAGTGTGATCGGCTTCAGGATGTAGTCGATGGAATTGAATTCCAGAGACTCCAGCAGGTATTTGTCGTAGGCTGTAGTGAAAATCACCGGACAGCCGACCTCTACACTCCTGAATATTTCGAAGGAGTGATCGTCTGACAAATGGATGTCAACAAAAGCAAGGTCAGGGTGCTGGCCTTTGTTAAAAAAGGCGATGCTCTCTTTTACACTGCCAATTTTTCCAACGATGGTAAGATCCGGGATCAGGCCTCGAAGCAGCGTCTCAAGCTTGTCCCTTGCCGGAAGTTCATCCTCGATGATCAGGACACGCATGCTAGTGATTGAGCGGGATGAGTGGAAAGGTGACCTCAAACTGCTGATCACGCTCATTCAGGATGGCCGTGATGCCAGTACCGGTTGCCAGTCTGAAGCGCTCATCCAGGTTTCTCAGGCCAATCTTTGTTGAGTGAACGACTTTTCGCTTACGAATAGAATTCCGGATAAGGAGTTGACTGTTCTCCACCAGCACGTCGATCCGCATCGGATGCCCTTCACTGATTTCATTGTGCTTGACCGCATTTTCAAGTGCCACAAAGACGGACGTAGGAGGGATAAGGAATTCCTTTTCCAGGGATGATGCGAAACTCCGGTTAACCGTCAGGGCTTTTCCAAATCGCAGGTAAAGCAATTCGGCGTATTTGTTGGTGAATTCGAGCTCATCTTCGAGCAGTACGAGGGTTTGATCCTTTTGACTGAGGATATACCGGTAAACATCTGCAAGGTTTTCCGTGAACTGCATGGCCTTCGAGGAATCAGTGCCAATCAGGTGGGTAAGTGTATTGAGTGAATTGAACATGAAGTGTGGGTCCACCTGGTTTTTCAGCGCCACAAGTTCGGCGACGGCCTTTGCTCTCAGAAGTTCTGCGTTGCGGACCTGTTCACTTTGCTGTTCTTTCACCATGAAGACTGTTTCATACACGTGTGTGATGAACAGAACACAGATAACATTGACCAGGGTGACAATAAGGATGATATCCCACTTGACGGAGGCGAAGCCTGCCCATGAAAACCATACACAAAGCCATGCAACGGTAACCGGTGATGTGTAAAACACATTGTTCATGAAAAGTAGGATGAGCTTCTCTACAGGTTTGTCAAACCATGTAAACCGTTTGCGGGTGCGGAAGAGCAGATAGCGATTGCCTTCCCATATGAGCGCGGCAAGTAGAATGAAATAGACATACCCCAGCCAGTATGCAGGATCACGAAACGAAAGTGCGCCAAACAGCCCCGTGACATTTGGAATAAAGACGCCAAAGAACGGTATGCCAATCAGTCTGATCAGCCGGTCATTGAGTTTGATGTCACTGCGTTCCATGGTTCAGTCAGGGATCAGTCCGTTTCAGTAGCGATTACGTCCGGTTGGGTTAAGCGTCCCTTGACCTTAAAGATAATCTTCGCAAATTCATTTCACCAACGAAACACCAAACCCAACTTAAACACACACGATCTATGGACATGGCACATCTCAACATCTGGGCGATTCTTGTCTCCGCCCTCAGCACATTTCTTATTGGAGGACTCTGGTATTCACCTGCCCTGTTTGGCAAGGCTTGGATGCGGGAAAACGGGTTCAAGGAAGAAGACCTCAAAGGTGGCAACTTCGTAAAGATTTTTGGCCTCGCATTTATCCTGGGCTTGATCGCGGCAGTAAACCTCGCCATGTTCCTGGGTCCCGAAGCTGACATTGCTTTTGGTGCGGCCGCGGGCTTTGCTGCAGGCTTCGGCTGGGTAGCCATGTTTGTCGGAACACATTACCTCTTTGAGCGGAAGTCATTCACATTGTTCCTCATCAACGCTGGTTATAGTGTGGTGGCACTCACGGTCATGGGAATCATCCTCGGCGCCTGGAGATAGCCCCTTATCATTCTACACTTCCTCTGCGTTTAAATCTGAATTGGTTTGCTTAAACGCAAAGACCACAAAGGGATCGCAAAGGCCGCCAAGAGTATCATCAACGGTGTTAGCACAGGCAACCAAACTCTTTGCGCACTTTGCGCAATCTTCGCGCCCTCTGCGTTTATATTGAATTCGTTCTCTAAAACGCAAAGGGATGATGGAGTTTGACCTGATGGGTTGTAACTTCGTTCATGCTCAAAATCCTCGACATTGCACAGTTGCGCGCGTTGGATGCGTATACCATTCAACATGAGCCGGTGGCTTCTATCGATCTCATGGAGCGGGCATGTCAGGCTTTTGTGAGTTGGTTCGTGAAGCGATTTGACAACTCAAAAGGAATTGGCATCGTCTGTGGCACTGGTAATAATGGAGGCGATGGCCTGGGTATTGCCCGTCTGCTCACGGAACAAGGTTACATTGTATGTGTGTACATCGTTCGCAGTGGCAAGGTGTCTCCTGATTTCACCACCAACTTCAACCGACTCCAGGGCGCCATTGACGTCAATGATTTCGATGCTGAAACACCCGTCATGGCGGCGTGCGATGTGCTTATCGACGCCATCCTTGGCTCAGGACTCACCCGACCTGCAGAAGGAATCTACCAGGTGGCGATTGATGCGATCAACAATGCTGATGCCATCCGTGTCGCAGTCGATATCCCTTCGGGGTTGTTTGCTGATCAGCACACAACCGGACCTACTGTAAAGGCAGACTACACCGTATCTTTCCAACTGCCCAAGCTCTCCTTCCTTCTTCCGGAGAGTGGGGCCAGCGTTGGCGAATGGCATCTTGCTGATATTGGCCTTGACAAAGGCTTCATTTATGAAAGGGATACCAGCAGGTTCTATCTGGAAGGTGCTGATGTCAGGGACCTCATCAGAAAAAGGAAAGCATTCTCTCATAAAGGCAACTTTGGGCATGCCTTGCTGATCGCTGGTTCTCGCGGAAAATTCGGCGCGGCCGTTCTTGCCGCTCACGGGGCTTTGCGTGCCGGCGCTGGTTTGCTTACCGTTCATACACCATCAGGCGGACACGATATTCTGCAAAGCTCCGTTCCGGAAGCGATGGTCTCCATAGATGGTGGTAGCGAACACATCACCGGGTGCCCGCAGGTGGATGGTTTCGATGTGATTGGTGCAGGTCCTGGCATTGGGCAATCACCTGCTACAATGGAAGTGGTGCGAAAAATTCTCCTTACTGGTAAACCCATGGTGATCGATGCTGATGCCCTGAATATTCTTTCAAGCCATCGTGACTTGCTCCAGGTCGTTCCAAAGGGAAGCATACTTACCCCACATCCAGGTGAATTCAGAAGATTGGTCGGAGACTGGAACAATGATTTCAAAAGGCTTGACATGCAGGTATCGCTGGCTCGTCAGCTTAACAGTGTTGTCATCCTGAAGGGTGCACACACCAGCATTGCCACACCGGAAGGTGTAGTTTTTTTTAACTCAACAGGAAATCCGGGAATGGCAACAGCGGGTAGCGGCGACGTTCTTACAGGCATCCTCACCGGACTGATGGCGCAGGGATACAGCGCCAAAGAGGCGGCGTTGCTTGGTGTTTATTTACATGGCCTGGCCGGCGATTTGGCAGTATTACAGAATGGAGAGCATTCATTAATTGCTTCAGACCTCGTGACGTTTTTGCCGGCCGCGTTTATGACGCTGGCTCAAAAAGGGGGATAAACGCCCCAAAACCCGGATTTATTGCTCTTGATTAAACTTTTGGCCCACCATTTGCGTCTAAAACGTATAGATAGAAGCATAGCAATGAAGCTGCACAGGATTTTGATGGTTTTCGGGTTGATGACGCTGGCCCAATGGTCATGGGGTCAGGTGGCCGAAGCTATGTCAGGTCCCGGAAATGATCCCATCAAGGCAGCAAGGATTTACCCTAATCCCGCCATTGAATACGTGAGTGTAAAATTCGAAGCTCCGATGGCAAAGGAAGTCAGGCTTGAACTTCACTCCATCATTGGCAACTCGCTGGAAGTTGAAAGCGAAATAATTGATGACTACGAAGTACGCGTCAAGGTAAAGGATCTCCCCGCGGGATATTACTTGCTTGATGTGAAGGGTCCTGGCGCCAGCCACGGCGCATTCAAGTTCCTGAAGCGTTAAGTTCTAAAAGGTGACATTCACTGTCACGATCTCTTCATTTCGTTTCACTTTCACGGGAACAGTTTGTCCCTTCTCAAACTTGCCGAGGGCATCCATGTAGGAATCCATGTCCTTGATCACCAGGTCTCCGATTTGAACGACGATATCTCCGGTGAGTATCCCGGCCTTTTTAGCTGGCTTACCTTCCGAAACACCATCAACCTTGAGTCCAGCAACATTTGACGAGTAGCTTGGCATGATGCCCAGGGTAACCTTGAAAGATCTTGCGCCACCCATGGACTTGCTTTTGGTCGTGAGGTAAGCCAGTTTGGGTTCGCCATCAGCTGACTCAATTACTTTGATGATGACAGCAAGGACGGCAGCTTCACCTGCAGCATTGATTTTGTCGGTGTCGTCAGATGGCTTGTGATAATCGCTGTGTGATCCAGTGAAGAAATGAAGTACCGGGATTTTCTTCAGGTAGAATTTGGTGTGATCTGAAGGGCCCGTTCCTGATGAATCCGTTGAAATCGGTACTTCCTTGGTGCTAAGTCCTTTCAGAAGCGGCTCCCAACCCGGGCTGGTACCTGAACCGCTGACGGTGATGCCCTTGCTGGGATCAAGCCTTCCCACCATATCAAGGTTGATCATGAAGTTGACTGTGCCAAGATCGATGGTTGGGTGCTCTGTAAAATACTCGGAACCGAACAATCCCAGTTCTTCACCTGAAAAGGCCATGAAAAGAAAATTGTTCTTTTCCTTCACCTTGTTGGTTTTGAAGTACCTGGCTAGTTCCAGGATACCCGCAACGCCAGAGGCATTATCATCGGCTCCATTGTGAACCTGGCCATTGTTGGCCTCAAAGGAACTTCCCTGAATGCCGGTGCCGAGGTGATCATAGTGGGCTCCGATGATGATGGTATTGGCTGCACCATTGTCGAGAAATGCGATGATGTTGTTGGCCTTTCCAGGCTCTCCGGTTCCGTGTGTTCCGGATTTGAAATCAAACTGCTGTCTCCAGGTCTTGTTGTCACCCAGGGGTTTCAGTTTGAGCGCTTTGAATTGAGACTCAATGTATGAAGCTGCCATCCGCTCTCCTTCGGTGCCCGTGCCGCGACCCTGAAGTGAATCGTTGGCGAGAATCCTGATGTGGGTATTTATTTTGCCAGCCTCAGGCATTTGTGCTAGTGCGCTGGTCATACCGAAGAAGAAACCGATGAAGATGATGCGTTTCATACCCTGCCTGATTTTTTTGTGGCAACAAAAGTACATGCGAAACGGTTCGCTGATACCGCTGCATCGCCTTTTTTTGCACTTGGAAGGGAATACACTATTTTTGAACAACACTGCCATACACATGAAGCCACCCAAAATTGTTTTGCTGACAGACTTTTCACCTTTATCGAGGGTTGCGATACAATTTGCACTGAAGTTGGCCGGTCCGTTACAGGCGGAATTCACGATACTGAATGTTATCCGTATTGAAGGCCCTTCCAAGGCGAACATGAAGCTCAAGCAGATTGAAAAGATGCTCGTTGTGGCAGCAGAAGAGGAGGGTAAGGCCCTGATCAAGGAACTCAAGGCTGAAGTGAAGGGAGATTACACATTGAAGTTTAAAGCTGTTCAGGATCACACGGTCGCAGCGGCAATCACTTCCTACACATCCAGGAATCCAACCAACATGGTTGTGATGGGTTCACGGGGAGCATCAGCCTTGAAGAAAGTAAGGATGGGAGGCACCACCGTATCCGTCATTGATGATTGCGATGTACCTGTGCTTGCTATTCCTGAGAAAGCAACATTCCGGAACCTTCAAAAAATTGTATACGCTTCAGATCTAAAGAATGTGCAAAAGGAACTTGACATGATTGTCGAGTTTGCAGCCATCTACGGATCTCATGTTCACGTCATTCATGTGGTTCCGGCCCTGGATAAGAAAACAGAGAACGCCGGCAAGGTGATGGAAGACATGATTAAGAAATCAAAGTATGCCAAGATTGACTTCCGCATCATCATTGATGAGGATATCACATCAGCGATTGATGGGTTTATCAAGTCAACCAAATCGGACTTGTTGACCACGTTCACGCATCACCTCAGTCTATATGAGAAACTCTTTGCGCGAAGCGTAACGCGTACCCTGGCTTATCTGGGAACAATTCCCTTACTGGCGATCAAGCACCGTCAACCTTAGTTTTTCCGAGCACGACAAACCTGTAGATGGCAAGGGCTGTAATGCCCAGGCAACAGGCAATCACAAATAATTTTTCTGCATCAAACCAGTCGATAGGGCGATCCTGCAGTTTGGGGTCTGTGATCACGCTGTGCAGCACAAGCGGAACGATGGCGAAGTAGGAGAGGAAGTGCAGGGTGCGCCAAATGGGTAGCCTGATTTTGTCCTTGTAAAATGAACTGACAACCACGACGCCGATCAGATAGAATGCTACCGAACCGAATGTATTCGCCAACGGCTGATGCGTGGTCCATGCCGGCAACAGGAGATCACTCCAGGTAAATCCGGAGGCCGGATCGAGGGGAATGAGTACGATGTGGAGCAGGATGGTGATGGCGGCCGTGTAGCCCGTGAACTTGTGAAGGCCAAGCAGGGTCAGGCCATAGGGAATTTTGATAATCAACTTCGACCAGATGGAGATGCCGATTGCAAAATTCAGGGTAAGCGCAGTCAGTGCAACCATCCCGATGATCCCTGATAGCTCAATGGTTTCCATTTGGACTTACTTTGTGTCGGGTGTTTTGGAACTCCAGTATAAATAGAATGGGATGCCTGTGGCCATCAGTCCCAATCCCAGCAGTGCCTCGCGAGGCTTGGCCATTAAGGTGATGAATACCAGTGCCACGCAGAAGATGATAAACAAAGCGGGAACGACCGGGTAACCCCAGGCTTTGTATGGCCGTGGCGCGTCAGGCATTTTGTGGCGAAGGATAAACACGCCAAGGGATGTTGCGCCATAGAAAATGAAGGAAGCAAACACCAGCATATCCGTGAGCTGGTCAAAGCTGCCAGAAAGGACAAGCACAGAAGCCCACCCCGCTTGAATGACAAATGCCTTCGACGGGGTATTGAAAACCGGGTGGATGAATGCGGCGCCACGAAAGAACATGCCTTCTTTGGCCATCGCATAGTAGAGGCGGGGAGGCATGAGTGCCGTGGTATTGGTTGCGCCAAAAGTCGTGAGGAGGATCAGCAATGAGATAAACAATACCCCCGGGTTGCCAAGAAAGTGTTGTACAACAACGACGGCGGCAATGGTGTTTTGTGTCTTTCCCACCTCAACGATCTGATCGATCGGCAGCACGTACAGGTAAGTGAAATTGACAGCAACATAAACACCCATAACAAAGAGTACACCGAACACCAGGGCCAGCGGAAGGTTCCTGTTTGGGTTTTTGATCTCGCCCCCAAGGTATCCTGTGGTGGCCCATCCTTCATAAGCCCAGAATGCAGCAAGCAGTGCTGCAAACATGGCCTTGATCAAATCCGAATCGAACCACGACCGGCTGACAAATCCCGTCGCGTTGGTCTGTAGGTTGGTGAAACTGCCACCGCCGATGGTGAGGCCAAGTATGACAATGATGCCGATCACCGCGGTAACCAGGATGAGCACAAACCGGCTAAGTCCTTCTCCGCCTTTGAGGCCGCGGTAATTCACGACGGTGAGTCCAAGGATCAAAGCGATCGTCAGCGCCTTTACGCCAAAGTTGTGGAAGGGCGTGAAGACACCCAAAATGGAAATGTTGGCTAACGTATCTGGCAGATGAGGAAGCGGGATCAGGGCGTTGAACGATTGGGCAAAAACGTAAGCGATGGATGCCAGGGAGGCGGACCGGATGACAGTGAATGATGTCCATCCATAGAGAAAAGCAAAAAAGCGATTGTATATTTTCCTGTAGTACACGTATTCACCGCCAGAATCGGCGAGCATGCTTGCGATCTCGGCATTGCTCAGTGCGCCGCAGATGGTGATCAGACCGGCAAGCACCCAGCAGAGCAGCACCAGGCTGGGCGAGAGCAATTCCACCGACATCGGGGCGACTTTTTTGTAGATACCTGACCCGATTACTGAACTCACTGTGAGCATGAAAGCGGCGAACAAACTCAGCGAGCGTACAAGGTGGCCCTGGGGTTGTGAAGACATGGGTTCGGGTTAAGAAGATAGGACTGTTTACAAGCGCAATAAAAATGCGCTTATTAACTGTGAAAACAAAAGTACTTGTGATGAGCCTTCCAATCTTTCGATTGGAATACAATGTCTAAAATTCAGCGTTGCCCGGAAATCTCGGAAACGGAATGACATCACGGATGTTGGTCATACCGCTGACGAATTGCATGAGGCGTTCGAAGCCGAGACCAAAGCCACTGTGCGGTGCCGAGCCAAACTTTCTTAGCTCCAGGTACCACCAGAGGTCTTTCTCAGGGAGCTTCAACTCTTCGATGCGTTTCAGCAGTCGGTCATAGCGTTCTTCGCGCTGTGAACCACCGATGATTTCTCCGATACCCGGAAAAAGAATATCCATCGCGGCTACGGTCTTGCCATCGTCGTTCTGTCGCATGTAGAATGACTTGATCTCTTTGGGATAGTCACGGAGAATGACAGGCTTCTTGAAATGCTTTTCCACCAGGTACCGCTCATGCTCGCTCTGAAAGTCGGCACCCCATTGCTCAATCAAGAACTGGAATTTCTTCTTTTTGTTGGGGTTGGAATTTCTCAGAATGTCAAAGGCTTCCGTGTATGTGAGCCGCTGGAAATCATTCTCCGTCACAAACTTGAGTCGGTCGATCAGGCCCAGTTCACTTCGCTGCTCTTGCGGTTTCCCTGCTTCCTCTTCGGCGGAGCGCTTGTCCAGGAATTCGATATCGTCTTTGCAGTTATCCAAGGCATACTTCACCACATACTGAAGCAGGTCTTGCCCCAGCTGCATGTTGTCATTGATATCATAGAATGCCATCTCCGGTTCGATCATCCAAAACTCGGCAAGATGCCTTGTGGTGTTGGAGTTCTCGGCGCGAAAAGTTGGTCCGAAAGTATAAATCTCTGACAAGGCAAGTGCGTACGTTTCACCTTCCAACTGACCAGAGACAGTCAGGTTGGTTTCACGTCCAAAGAAATCCTCCTTGTAGTTGATCTTTCCCTGCTCGTCGCGTGGAGGATTGCCGATGTCCATGGTAGTGACCCGGAACATCGCACCTGCACCTTCGGCATCAGACCCGGTAATTACCGGCGTATGGACATAAACGAATTGGCGGTCGTTGAAGAACTTGTGAACAGCGAATGCCATAGCATGCCGCAATCGCATGACCGCGCCAAAGGTGTTTGTCCTCGGACGCAAGTGAGCTATCTCGCGGAGAAACTCCAGTGAATGTTTTTTAGGCTGAAGGGGAAACTTTTCCGGATCACTGTCACCCAGCACCTCAAGCGAAGTAACCTTGACTTCAACAGCCTGACCTTTGGCGGGTGAAGCAATCAGTTCACCCTGAATGGAGAGACAGGCGCCTGTGGTGATGCGTCGGAGCGTTCCTTCATCAATGGAATTCAAAGCGGCAACACACTGGAGGTTATGAATGGTAGAACCGTCGTTGAGGGCAATGAACTGATTGTTGCGGAACGTGCGTACCCACCCCTTGACCAGCACGTGTTGGCTGGCAGGTGAGGTGAGCAGGAGTTCCCTGATTTTAGACCGCTTCATGATTACAGCAAATGGGGCAGCAAAAAACGTGATTTTGAGGGCGAATTGCAAGCCATCGTTCATGTTCGTAAAGAACTTCGTCCACTAGGTGTGCAGACATTGACCTCGGCTGCTGACCAGGGTTGCCCTGAAAAGAAATTTTTCACCGCCAAAGCAGATCGATTAATTTTGTCCTGAATCGACACAGATGCAGCGTCTCGGACTCAGTCAGAATCTTCAGCAAAAGCTGTCACCACAGCAGATTCAGTTTATTAAGCTGCTGCAAGTGCCCACTGCTGAGCTTGAAAGTCGGATTGAAGAAGAGCTCGAGATTAATCCTGCCCTTGAAGAGGGATCAGAGGAGGAAGGTGACCAGCCGGAATCACAGGATGAGAATGCTTCTGAACCGGAATCAGCAGATAGTACGGACAATGAAGGAGAGGGTGATGCCGAAGTAGATATCAAGGACTACCTGCAGGATGATGACTACGGCGGATACAAATCTCAAAGCGATGGTGAAGAAGAAGAGAAGGATCTCCCTTTTGCCGTGGCGTCATCCCTTCACGAAAACCTCAATACCCAGCTGGGGTTCCTTGGCCTGGACGAAAGAAGGTTGGCCATCGGGAAGCAATTGATCGGCAGCATTGAAAATGACGGCTATATCCGACGTGAAATGGAGTCCATTGTCAACGACCTGGCATTTTCCCAGAACATAGAGACCAATCTCGAAGAAGTTCAGGAAGTGTTGAAGCTCATCCAGGGATTTGACCCTCCGGGGATAGCGGCCCGCAACCTTCAGGAGTGCCTGCTGCTTCAACTCGAGCGCATGGATGACGGGCAGGATGTGGATGTCATCGTAGCCAAGAGAATCATCAGCGAATGCTACGACGAGTTCACCAAGAAACATTACGGCAAAATTCAGAAGAAGCTTGACCTGGATGATGAGGATTATATCCGTGATGCGATCGAACTGATCGTAAAGCTCAATCCGAAGCCAGGAGGTGAGGTTATTTCTGGTATGATCAAGAACCAGTTTCTCATTCCGGACTTTATCCTTCACAACAACAACGGCAAACTGGAGTTATCACTCAATTCACGCAATGCGCCGGAGCTGCGGATCAGCCGGTCATACACCGATATGTTCAAGGCGTATGACAAAAGTGACAAGAAAGACAAGAAGTTAAAGGAGGCAGTCACTTTCGTCAAGCAAAAACTGGATTCTGCCAAGTGGTTTATTGATGCCATCAAACAGCGTCAGCAAACACTGATGCGCACCATGCAGGCGATCATCGACTTTCAATATGATTATTTCCTGGAAGGCGATGAGACCAAACTCCGCCCAATGATCCTGAAAGACATCGCAGAGCGCATCCTCATGGATATCTCGACCGTTAGCCGTGTTGCCAGCAGCAAGAGCATTCAAACTGATTTCGGGATATTCCCCCTGAAGTACTTTTTCTCTGAAGGAATCAGCACTGACTCCGGTGAAGAGGTAAGCAGTCGTGAGGTGAAACAGATCATCAAGGAGTTGATCGACGGTGAAGAGAAGAACAAGCCTTTCTCGGATGAGAAAATCGAGGAGATCCTGAACCAGAAGGGGTACAATATTGCCCGCCGCACTGTGGCCAAGTACCGCGAACAACTTAATATCCCTGTCGCCCGTTTGCGTAAAGAACTATAGACCTGCCACATGACCATCGCTTCACGGTTGCTTTCCTACATCTTTCACCCTTTGCTGTTTGTCACTTATCTGGTATTGATGCTTTGCTTGTTTATGCCAACGTTCCTGCTCATCCCATCGGGTTCGGTGTGGAAGTTTGCCGGGTTTGTCGCCATCATCACATTCATTTTCCCTGCCGCTAATCTTGCCATGCTGAAGGCTTTCGGTTCCATACCTTCCCTTGAGTTGCGCGAGCGAAAAGACCGGATCCTCCCATTTCTCATGATCACAATCTTTTATGCCGTTGTCTCGGCAATGTTCTTTCTCAAGGTGAGCGTCAATGTCAACTTTAATAAGATCATGATGCTGGCGACCACGCTGGTTGCCGTGGCTACAGTGATAACCTTCTTTTTCAAAATCAGTGTGCACAGCCTGGCGATGGGTGGGGCCATCGGTATTTTGCTACCGCTGAATAAGGTCGCCGATGGAAAACTGATTTTCGTCACGGCTGCCATTTTCGCCCTGGCGGGTCTGGTGATGTCGGCGCGCCTCTATCTTCAGGCGCACACACAACGGGAAGTGTTCTACGGTGCTATAGCCGGGCTCGTCGTTGGGTTTACTGGGATGATTTTGTTGTTTTGACAGTGATTAAATCAAACATAATATGGCCTACCAGTTTCTGAAGTACGAATTGGCGGATGGCGTTCTGACCATTACGCTCAACCGACCTGACGTTTACAATGCACTCAATGATGAGATCACCTTTGAACTTCAGGATGCATGGAAAGCTGCCGCGAAAGATGAAGCCGTTCGCGTGGTGGTGCTCACCGGTGAAGGAAAGGCATTTTGTTCCGGTCAGGATCTCAAAGCCGGCGCTGGACAAAAACGATCGTTCCTGGATTCACTGCACAAGCGTTACAATCCGATCATCAGGGCGATGAGGAATCTGCCCAAGCCGGTGATCTGTCGGTTGAATGGTGTTGCTGCCGGAGCAGGGTGTTCCATGGCCCTCGCCTGCGACATGATCATTGCTTCTGAAGAGGCAACGTTGATTGAGGTGTTTATCAATATTGGATTGGTGCCGGACTCCGGATCAGCGTACTTCCTGCCGAGACTCGTTGGTATGTCAAAAGCTTTTGAACTCTGTGCGATGGGAAACAAGGTAAAGGCGGCTGAAGCCCTTGAGTTGGGTCTTGTTTCAAAGGTTGTTTCATCTGCGCAACTCGATGAAGCGGTGAAGGTCTACACCGATTATTTTTCGAAAGCGCCGACCAAAGCCATAGGCATCATCAAAAAGATGCTCAACAAATCCGCGACATCCACATTGGATGAGATGCTCGATTACGAAGCGTATAGCCAAGAGACGGCAGGGTCAACCCATGATCATCAGGAAGGCGTGAAGGCATTCCTGGAAAAGAGAAAACCGGTATTTCTCGGTAAGTAGTCTTCCCTATACGAAGTTAGAAGCCATTGACAAACATCGTCACAGTGACTGAATTCATCTTCGTCATCTCCGGTCCTTTGCCCGGATCAAAGAGAGGTGTCGTATTGTAGTAGGCAGCGAGCCCAAATCCGCCATAGCCCAGCCGCAGGTAGAAGGCTTGACGATAGCGGTTCATGCCGTGCCATTGCTTATCCTTCATCGATTTGTCTTCGCCGTTGTCATGGTAGTCGACTTTGGTAAAGGAGTCATAGAGGACGCCAAACCGCATTCCCAGCGAGATGTTCACGCTGCGCGCGATGTCATCAGGCTTGGTATCGTAGCGGAATTCGATAGGTGCTTCAAAGTAGTTGTTGACGATAAACGACCTGCTGATAGTACCCGGATAGATATCTGATGCGGGTATGAGCGGATAGGTTCCGTCGTCATCCATCTGAAACGGCAGTGTATAGTCGTTGGAAAGTTTCCAACGTTCCAGGCTAAGGCCGATGCCGGGGTTGAAGCTGAATCTGGATTTGAAAAGGCGGAACGGGTAGTGATAGTAGAAGTTGACAGTACGTGATCCCCACCAGCTTTTTTGGAAGTC
>JAEUUD010000056.1 GCA_016787625.1 Cyclobacteriaceae bacterium | reverse complement strand
GAAAATGGATAGGACAAGTTGTATTCCTACGAGGACCTTGCGCATGGTTTGCTTTGAATTGCCAGTCTGAAGGCTTCCTTTGAGGATGGCAATCGGTTTGAAAGACGACAAAACAAAAGCTGGGTAGCTACCCGCTATCAATCCAATGATGAGCAGAAGCACACCTATGACACCGAACAGGAATCCATCAAAGGGCATGGACAATTCTTTGCTGGCAAAGTTGTTGAAGGTTGGCAGGCTCAAACTTGCAGCAACCAGACCAATGATGAGACTGATCAGGGTGACAATGATGGCTTCACCAATAAATTGCGTGATCAGCTGCTTGCGTTCAGCCCCCACCACTTTACGAATGCCAACTTCCTTGGCCCGCTTGAGGGATCTCCCAACAGAAAGTGTAACAAAATTGATGCAGGCTACCACCAGGATCAGCAGTGCCACTGCTCCCAGGATGTAGGAATACTTCGGGTCGCTTACCGGAGCTGTAGCCACCGGAAAACTGGTATCAAGATGAATGGACGTCAGCGGCTGAAGTCCTGCCTCATATTTGCTTTTGGTAAACTCGTCTTCTCCAAGGACAGTCTTAAAGATGGATGGAAATTTGGTCATCACATCTTTGTAAGAAGTCCCTTCCTTTAAGAGGATATATGTCTCTGGATTGATGTTAAACCATGCGGACGTGAGCGTTTGCTGGCTATATATCTTCGTATAATTCAAGTCGGATATCAGCAATGCAAAATTGAGGCTCGAATTGATTGGCACATCCCTTGCAACTCCTTTAACAATGAACTCTTCGAAAGAATCTCCCAACTGGATGGCGATGCTCTTATTGAGCGGATCAGCATTACCAAAGTACTTTCTGGCCAATGTTTCTGTGAGCACGATCTGACCCGGGCTCCTGAGTGCTGAGTTCCTCTCTCCGGAAGTCAGTTCAAAGTCAAAGACATCAAAAAAGTCCTCACCGGCAAAGGTGACGGTCTCCGAAAATTGGTTTGCATCTATTTTTACCTGAGTTCCAATTTTGCTGAAGCGAACCTGGGCTTCCACCTCTTTCAGGTTTTCTTTCAAAGTGGGGCCCATGGGGAATGGTGTTGAGGTATAAAAAAACTCCTGATTAACACCCCAGTTTTCCCGGGCGTAGACGCGATATGTCCTGTCAGCCTTGCTGTGAAACCTGTCGAAAGTGAGTTCGTCATAGACGAAGAGCACGATCAAAAGGCAACAAGCTATGCCAAGGCTCAGGCCCAGCACATTAATGATCGAGTGAACCTTATTGCGCCAAAGTGAGCGCATAGCAATTTTCAGATAGTTACGTAGCATAGTCTACAGGTTGTTTTACCTAATTTCTGAAAGAATCGAGCCAAAATTCCAGCCTTTTGCCGGATTTAACCGGCCGACAGACAGAAGATGTCATGAAATGATGAAAAGTTGTAGTGAAGCCTTTTGACGCCGGTCTACATCCAGCCGGGACTGTGCGGTATTGATACAACGATGACCGGATGTGACTAAATAAAAACGGGGACCAGTCAATTGCTTGATGGTCCCCGTCTTGCTGTATTTCAACCGTAGTCAATTTACAACCCTATGCCAACTCTCGAAACTGGAACTTGCCCCGTCAACCTTGCGATTGCCGTTCTCACTCCCGCGCTCCCGCCAGTTACCCGAAGGCCCTTTTCGTTTGCGCAGCCCGACCCAACCGACTTTTTTATTTTTATTTTCCGGAGAAAATAAATTTTTGTTTATCGGTTTTGCCGTGCCAATCTGTTACGATCGACTTAGTGATATGAAGGTATTCTGAACATTTGCATCTGCAAACATTTTGCTAAAAAAGAACTGCACAACTTTTCAACCGAGTTGTGCACAACCAAAATGATCCATCAACGCAAGTGACGATGCATGATAAGCACATGCTTTAATCATCAAATGATGTTATCCTTTGAATCAATGAGTTACAACGATTGAACGGTTGAGGATTTTCCTTGTCTATTCATAGCGCAATGCCTTCACAGGGTTGGCCAGCGCTGCCTTCAGTGTTTGAGACGAGATGGTAATGACGCCCAATATGGCCATCACCAATACTCCGGATAGCAAAACCCAGATCGTGATGGGGGCTTTGTAGGCATACGTATCAAGGAACAACGACGCCAGAAAATACCCAGCAGGCGTTCCCAGACACGCGGCAATACCAATCAGGATGAGAAAAGCCCTGCTAAGGAGTACGACGACCTGCCCTTCTGTTGCACCCATCACCTTGCGGATGCCTATCTCCTTGATTCTCGTCTGCGTGGAGTACATGGCCATCCCCAACATGCCCAGGCAGGCCAGCACAACCGCCAGGAACGAGATGTACCCCACAATCTTGACGACATCAACAAAACCTGAATCAGTATACGCTTCGTCGATCTCCTCAGACATCAGTTTTACTTCCAATGGATGAACGGGATCGGCCTGTTTCCAGATCGGACCAAGGGCAGCAACGACCTCCGGTTTTTTTCCAGGTTCTATCCTGGCACTCAAGTGCCTTAGCTCTTTCAAGTCATACCTCAATGCCAACGGCCCTATTTCGTAGTTCATCGGTCTGAAATGAAAATCCTGCACAACGCCCACGACGGTGAGCAATGTTGAATCATTGAGGACGATGGCCTGACCTACCGCTGAGATTGGATCCGAAAATTTGAAGCGCTCAAGTGCCTTTTCATTGAGAATGACATGCCGTTCCGTATTTCCCTCCATGGCTGGATCAAAATTCGCTCCGGCAAGAAATTTCAACTTCAGGTTACTGATATAATGTTCATCTACAATGTAGTCACGCATCTCAAACGGTTCAGATTCTCGCGTCACCCTATAGTCACTCGATCCATCCGCCCATGTCCCCAAAGGATGTGAAATGCCGCCAACTTCAACAACACCAGGTACGGCACGGACGGCTGTCGCCACTTTATCGAATGGAACCCCCTGAAGGCGAATGTTGAGGATGCTTGTATCGTCAAAACCATAGTCCTTCTCAAGCATGTAGTTTACCTGATTAAAAATGACCACAATGAGGATGATGAAGGTCATTGAGAAAGTAAACTGAGCAACGATCAACGCCTTCCGTAAGGATTGCTGTGAATAGACCTTGAGATTACCAGTATCCTTGAGTACCCAGGCAGGCTTGAAGGCAGACAAATAACCTGCTGGCAGCAGGCCGGCGACGCCGCCGACCAATATGGCAAAAAGAAGAAAATAGCCGTAGAGGACAATATTCTCCTGTAGGTCAGTCGAGAACTCCTGAGCGATATGCAACTGCTGGAATGCGGGTTTAAGCAACTGAAAAAAGAAATATGAAAACGCCAGGGCAAAAAGAGAAAAGACCACAGCCTCTCCGACAAACTGGCCAAACACCTGAAGTCTTTTAGCTCCAACAACTTTGCGGATACCAATTTCACGGGCCCGATTCAGTGATTTGGCGATCATCAGGTTGGTATAGTTAAAGCATGCCATCACCATGATGATGATGGTAAGCACGCCCAGAAAGGCAACCAATAGAATCGGCATCCCCTTCCCCATCTGGTTGGAAAGTATGGGGCCCGGTGTCAACTCATCCAGCCCGAGGGTGAAAAACTCATACCCACCATCCCGGGTCTCCAGCTTAAGATCTGCATAGAATTTCTTTGAGATTTCAGCCAACGCCGGTGCTAGTTCCTCTGCATTTCTGCCAGGTTTAAGTTTCAAATAGACATAGCTGCCATAATAGTTGTTCCAGTTCTCTGAAGTCGGGCCTATCCTGCCGCTTTTCTCAAGAAGGGGTATCAAAGAAGTTGATCCCAGAACTTCAAAGTCGAAATGCGTCTTACCCTTGAAGGGCGCCAGTACTCCAGTAACCTTGAATTCCCCATAACCGGCCATCGTCACAGTCTGGTTGAGCGGATCCTGCTTGCCAAAGATTTTCTCGGCCGCCTTGTGTGTAAGTACCAAACTGGTTGGATCATTCAACGCCGTGCCCGCATCCCCTTTTGACAATGGGAAATCAAACACACGAAGGAAGCTTGGATCAGCAAGCAGTCCTTCAACGGGCACATTGACGTTTCCGTAAATGGCATCTCCGGATAGCCGCCGGTTAATCCTGACAACCTCTTCGGTCAATGTGTAGTCCTCCTGCAGCACCTGTCCGATCGGGAAAGGCACTGAGGCATATGGCTCCGAGTCCCCATCGGCTCGCAATGCTTTCGTGTTGACCCTGACAATTCTGTCGATGTCCTTATGAAAATTATCAAAGGTAAACTGCTCCTGAATGACGGTAATGATCAACAGTCCCAGGGACATTGATACCGAAAGCCCAATCAGGTTAATCAATGAAAAGGTGCGATTCCGGAAAATATTCCGAACAGCAGTAATGATGATGCTTTTTAACATAGGCGTGAGGTGAGTTTCCCGACTCACCCTGTTAGACGCCTTGATTCCTAAAATTGTTGCATGCTATTCATACCTCAATGACGTGACCGGATTGGTCCGGGCTGCCCTGATGGTATGGAAGCTCACAGTCACCATGGCAATGGTCACCACCAGCAGGCCTGGGATGGCAAATACCCACCACGAAAGGGTGATGCGGCTGGCAAAAGCCTGAAGCCACTGGTCCATGATCCACCAGGAGGCAGGAACAGCAAAAAGGATGGCCGTTCCGATCAATATCAGGTACTCTTTTCCCACAAGTCCAAGGATGCTGGGAACCGATGCGCCAAGGACCTTTCGCACACCGATTTCTTTGGTGCGCTGGATGGCCGTGAGTGATGAGAGGCCAAACAATCCCAGACAGGCAATAAAAATAGCAAGTCCGGCAAAGACACCGAAGATCTCACCGAATTGCTGGTCTGCCTGATACTGACGATCATATTTGTCATCCAGAAAGAAAAAATTAAAGGGATTGCCAGGAAACAATTCCTTCCAGTCATTCTCAAATTTCGCCATCGACTCTCGTGCGTTGGTGGTATTGAACTTGATGGCGTAGTAACCTTCTGGAGAGGCGGTGTACCTGAAGATCAGCTGATCGTAACTTTTCTTCGATGACTCCTGCCTGTAGTTCTTCACCACGCCCACAATCCTGAATGTGTCACCCCAGAAATAGATCTGATCGTTGATGGCATCTTCAGGTTTTGCAAAACCCATGATCCTCGTGGCAGACTCATTCATGATCACATGCTGTCGCTCGTTGGAGACCTCTCCGGAGAATGCTCTTCCAGCCGCCATTTGCAAGCCAAAAGCCGGGATGAAATCATGATCCATCTCGATAATCCTGTATTGATTAGCCTCTTCCGGCCTTTGACTCAGGCGCCGGATACCTCCAGCATTGAAGTCAGGCTGTTCACCCGGCACCGATGTGGACCCGCATACACTGGCTACCTCCGCATAACCCTGAACTCGTTCCTTGAAGACGGTAAACTTGTTCCGGTAAGTTGAATCGATGTTGTTGGGAGACCATAGCACTACTGTCTGATCGATATTGACACCCAATGCCTGGCTCCTCATGAAGCCCAACTGACGATAGACTGTGAATGTTCCCACGACGAGGGTGATCGATGCCACAAACTGAATAATCACCATGCTCCTCCTGAACAATACACCCTGACCTGTGTTCTTAAACCTTCCTTTGAGTACTTCCACAGGGCGATAGGATGAAAGAACCAATGCAGGGTACAATCCTGACAAGGACGCTCCCACGGCAATAAGAACGGCAGCGGTCAACCAGAATATTCCGTTCATAAAGAGGTCATAACCCAGTTCACGTCCTGCCAATCCCGAGAACCATGGCGACAGTATAAGGGCTATTCCAACCGCAAGTGTCAGGGCAATCACGTTCATCAAAATCGATTCAACCAGGAACTGCTGCATGAGCTGAGCACGGAATCCTCCCATCACTTTTCGGACCCCTACCTCTCTGGCACGCTCTACCGACTTGGCCGTGGAGAGGTTGACATAGTTAATCCAGGCAATGAACAGGATGAGAGCTGCAATCACCGAGAGAAAGTAGGTCGTGTCCCTGCTTCCGTTGGTCTTAAACTCCCTAATGAGGTTTGAATCGAGGTGAATGTCACTGAGCGCCTGGAGGTGGAAGATCATTCCTGCCTCTTCCACCTTCAGGTTCTCTCCTTCTCTCTTTTCTACGAATGCCGGCAGCTTCTCCTCAAGCGCCTTAGCATCTGTTTTTTCATTCAAGAGGATGTAGGTATACATTCCATCCCACTGCCAGCTGTTCAACTGTGCTTCATTTCGCCTGCCAATCAGTTTGACAAATGTGGTAAAAGACTGAAGGGCCTCCAGCTTCATGTGAGAGTTGGCCGGAATATCTTCAAAGACACCGTTCACCACATACTGCACCTTCTTGTTGTAGAGGGTCTTCCCCATCGGGTCCTGGTCGCCGAAGTATTTCCGGGCCATCGACCTTGAGAGAACAATCATGTTTGGGTCATTCAGCGCCGTAGAATCAACACCCTTCAGCAGGTGGCTTCCAAAAACTTTGAAAAAATCCTTGCTGGCATAATAGACACCTTCCTCCTTGATGAAATCCTTTCCGTCAGCGGACAGCAACGCCGTACTTTCATACATGCGAACGTAGGTGTTGACTTCAGGGAAATTTGCCTTGAGATCCGGGCCGATACCCACACAACCCGCTGCCCACCGTGTGGTGAGTTCTCCTTTGTTATACCGGTCCAGTTGGACCCTGAACACCCGGTTGCCATTGGGCCAGAAATTATCGTAGCTCAATTCATGAACGACGAACTGGGAAATTAACAGGCAAGCGGCGATGCCAATGGCGAGGCCTGAAACATTCAGGGTAGTAAACAGACGGTTGCGTCTGAAGTTGCGCCAAACAGACAGCAGATAGTTGTTGAACATAGGCTATGAAAGGTCTGACGATAATACCCAAAAGTCACGAAATGGTTACAGCCGATGCTCCTTCAAAAAGGTATGAACCGATAATGCTTGCCACCAACTCAGGTTTGCCTACTCATACCGCAGGGATTCCACGGGATCCGCCATCGCAGCCTTGATGGTTTGCGCCCCGACGGCAAGCAACGAAATAACCAGGGCCACCATCACCGCCGAGACGAACAAGACCGGATTGAGCTGTGTACGGAAAGCAAACTCATCGAGCCACTGCGACGCCAGGTACCAGGTCAATGGTGCGGCAATCAACCCCGCAACCAACACAAGCACGATGAATTCGCGTGAAAGCAGCCTGGAAATAGAGAGCACACTTGCGCCAAGAACTTTCCGGATACCGATTTCTTTCGTTTTTGCAACAATAAGGAAGGAGACCAACCCGACAATGCCGATCACCGCGACGATGACCGTGATGACTGAAAAAAGTCCCAGCACACTTGCGAGTTTCTGTTCTGCCTGGTACTGCTGTTCAAAACGATCGTCAAGGAAAAAATACTGAAACTCATAGCCGGGGAAGGACTTGGTCCACATTTGCTCCAACGTGCTTAACAATTCCTGAGTATTCTCAGCATGGTAGCGGATGGAGAACAAATAGCCAGGGCTGTAGTCGAGCGTGATGGGCGCAATTTTCTGTTGAAGCCCATTATGGTGGTAGTCGCGAATCACACCAATGACCTTTCCTGCCGGGTGACCGGAAGGCGACTCTATGCGCTTTCCCAATGCTTCCTCAGGCGAAGCCCAGCCGAACACTGTCACAGCAGTCTCATTCAGCACAAGTCCATCTTTGAGCTCATCAGAATGATCCTTACTGAATCCTCTTCCAGCTATGAGCTCCATTCCCAATACATCGATATAATTTTCGTCAACGCCCATGTATTCTACACTGACCGCTTCATCGCCAGATTTTCCTTCCGGATAAGCGATTTGCCCGGACCAGCCATGAATTCCAGGAACCTGCAGGGAACGGGAAACCCCGTTAACCATCGCGAGGTTTGCTATTTCATTTCTGAATGTCTCTTTGGGTTGCTGGCTTTCCAGGTTCACTCTTACGGAGTTTACCACCAGAACCTGCTCCTTGTTAAATCCGAGTTCCTTGTTCTGCATGTAATTGATCTGGTCAACGACGACGAAGGTGCCTGTGACCAGGGCAATAGAAATGAAGAACTGGAACACAACCAGGAATCTTCTTAATCCTACTCCACGCTGGCTCGTTTGCATTTTGCCGGAAAGTACCTGTGAAGGTCGCAAGCCAGAGATGACCCACGCAGGATAATATCCGGCCAGGAAAGTAATTCCAAATAGTAACAGCACCATTCCGATCAGTATCGGCGCCTTCATCAAATTACTTACGATATAGGTTTTGCCCAAGAGCTCATTGAACAATGGCAACCCAAGGGCTACCATTCCGACACCAAGCAAAAGTGCCAAAAAAGTCAACAGCATCGCCTCGCTAATAAACTGGGCGATCAGGCTGCTACGGGTCGACCCTACCACCTTGCGTAGTCCAACTTCGCGGGCACGGAACACCGAACGTGCCGTTGCCATATTGATAAAGTTGATACAAGCGAGCACGATCACAAACACGGCAATTCCGGCAAGAAGATAAACCCTCTGGATGCTGCCTTTCGGTCCCATCCCGTTGCCAGCCTTTGAATAAAGATAAATTTCGCTGAGCGGATCGTAGACGACGAGGGCTTTGGCTCCCCAGTCCTTGAGCATCTGGCCTGCCCGCTCCATGTAGAGGTTCTTCGATTTCTCTGCAAAGGCATTGAAATCGGCACCCTCCTTCAACAGCACATAGTTGCGCAAATTGATATTGCCCCAACCATCATCATAATTGAAATCCGGGACGAGGGCTAAATAGGTAGAGAATGAGAGGAACAGGTTGGCTTGTATATGTGATTGCGATGGAATGTCCTGAAGGATGCCTGTGATCATCATATTGAGGCTGTCACCCATAATCAATGTCTTACCGAATGCATCCTGGCCAGGAAACAGTTTTGCCGCCGTTGATTCTGTCAGCACGACAGAATACGGTTCTTTCAGCGCTGTTTTTGGATCACCTTTTAACAGCTTGAATGAAAAAATGTCGAAGAACTCCTGACTCGCGTAAAATCCGCGCTCGAGGAATTTCTTGTCGTCGTGGTTGACGTGCATGCCGGAGTATCGTGCGTATAGCACCGCTTCTACTTCAGGAAAATCCTTCTCGAGAATTTTCCCGACCGGCCAGCCGTTGGTGTCGTTGGCGCCTTCGATGCCATCGCCCTCCGCATAAAACACCGTGTTGACCCGATAAACCCTGTCACGCTTGGTGTGGAACTGGTCGAAAGACAGTTCGTCCAGAACATATACCATGATCAGGATGCCTGCCATTAGTCCAAGGCCGAGACCAAGGAGGTTAATAGAAGCGTATCCCTTATAACGAAGCAGGGATCGTATGGCGATTTTCAGATAGTTGGATAGCATCTTGAGGCGGTTTTTATCTATCAAGATAACGCCATCCTTTTTGGATGGTTACATAAGCCCATTGTATGGCTATAGAAAGTGGCTACTCGTCAACCAATATCAATTGACGGTTGCATGCTATATTTGCCCCGGCAAGTCGGGCACGACCAGCTCCTGCTGAACTCCCCCAGGGCCGGAAGGCAGCAAGGGTAGGCGGTTGTAGCGGTGCGATGTTCGGCTTGCTTCTTTTTTTGCCCTGAATACTGGCTTCAATTCCAATTAATCAGCTCATTCTGTGCTTAGGGCTAATCGCCTGTTAATCTGATTATTATTTCATGTGAATTATCTTCCCTTCGTACCAACCACTGTTATTGCCGGCAAGAATCGATGGCCACGAATTACAAGAATTGACGCGAATAGGCCCTCTCAAACGCTTAGATTTGCATGTAAACCACTATCCATTCATGAAATTCTTCATCGACACCGCCAACCTCAACGAGATCAAAGAAGCCCATGGTCTTGGTGTCCTCGATGGCGTAACAACCAACCCTTCCCTGATGGCCAAAGAGGGAATCAAGGGCGCAGACAATATTAGAGCGCATTACAAGGCCATTTGCCAGATCGTGGATAACAATGTCAGCGCTGAGGTGATTGCCACGGACTATGACAATATCCTCAAAGAGGGTCGCGAGCTTGCCAAAATCGACGATAAAATCGTTGTGAAAGTGCCGATGATCAAGGATGGTGTTAAAGCCATCAAACGATTCAGCAGCGATGGAATCAGGACCAATTGCACCCTTGTATTTTCTCCAGGCCAGGCGATCCTCGCGGCAAAGGCTGGCGCTTCCTACGTGTCTCCATTCATCGGCAGGCTGGATGACATCGCCCAGGATGGGCTCGAGCTCATCTCCCAGCTCCGGGTGATTTATGACAATTACAACTTTAAAACCGAAATTCTGGCTGCCAGCATCCGTCACACGATCCACCTGATCAAGTGTGCTGAAATTGGCGCTGATGTCGCTACGTGCCCGCTGAAAGTCATCACCGACTTGCTGAACCATCCACTCACCGATGCCGGGCTGGCCAAGTTTCTTGCCGATCACAAGAAAGTAAATGGCTGATATGTTCTCGACAGACCCGGTTGTTCGCGTAAAAGATGTAACTATTTTTCAAGGACAGCAGCCAGTGCTGCAGGGCCTTACTTTCGATATTGAGAAGGGAGATTTTGTTTTTCTTGTAGGGCGTACCGGATCAGGAAAGTCTTCGTTGTTGAAAACATTTTACGCCGACTTACCCTTGCGCCTGGGTGATATCAATGTCGCAGGACATAACATCCGGGGCCTAAAGACAAAGGAAATTCCCCAGCTTCGAAGAAAAATAGGGATCATCTTTCAGGATTTTCAATTGTTTCCGGATCGCACGGTGGCCGACAACCTGATGTTTGTGATGCGGGCAACAGGCTGGAGAGACAGCATTAAAATGAAGAACAGGCTTGTCGATGTACTGATGCAAGTTGGCCTGGGCTCCGTAGAAAAGAAAATGCCTCACCAGCTTTCCGGCGGTGAGCAGCAACGCATTGTCATCGCCCGCGCCCTGATCAATGAACCGAAGATATTGATCGCGGACGAACCGACAGGGAACCTTGACCCCGAGGTGTCATCCGGAATACTCAAGCTCTTTCAGCAGATCAACCGAAGTGGTACTGCCGTCCTGATGGCTACCCACAGTTATGGTCTGATTAAAAAATTTCCTAACCGGGTGCTTAAGTGTGAAGACGGACGGGTCCTCGATTCCAACAAGGATCCCATTGAGCTGAAGAGTGAAGAGGACTTCTAGCTGTTTATACCTCTGTTGGCAGATTCTTCTTTTGCTTTAATTCTTCCTGCTGTTGAAGCAGTTGGTTGAGCAAGTCAATCCTGACCAGCATATTCAAAACGAGTGCATCCTTCACTTTCTGAGATGGGTGTCTTTTTAGCTCTTCTGCCAGCACGGCATACATCGCTTCCAGCTTTTCAAAGTCCTGAGTAAACTGATCGTCGGTAAATGATTCATCATTACGAATCAAAGATACTTTCTCGGAAATCTGGGCTGCATAGAATGACTCAACATCCCTGAACTCCTGCTGTGAAAGCCTGTCGAGGACCTGGGGCCCCAGGCGAGGTGCCACGAACTGATACACACAAAGTCCAAGCAGCACGACGGCAGCTGCTCTCCAAATGGTCACAGAATTCCAGACGCCTATATGCGTACCCCCGAAAAGGGTTCGTTCTATTAGGTTCCAGACCCGATCAGATGGTGTCCGGTCGTCAAATGCTGACCTGTTGTCAGAAAAGAACTTCTCCATGTTATCATCTTTCATACCTACCTCCTTCCAGGATCTCCCGGAGTTTGATTTTCGATCTGTTAAACTGCGATTTTGATGTCGATTCTGTAATACCGAGTATTTCGGCAATTTCAGCATGATCATACCCTTCCAGAAGATACAGGGATAATACCGCGCGGTAGCCATCCGGCAACTTCATGATGGCCTCCTTGACAGCCTCAACACTGAAAGGGAACTCTCTTGCCTCCTGCTCTATTGGTTCGCTAACGTCAAAGTCTTCCTGTTCAGGGAAGCGCTCTGCCTTCCGTTTCTGAATAGCCGTTATGGCCTTATTGACAACAATGCGCTTGAGCCACGAGCCAAACGAAGCATCTCCCCTGTAGTAATGCAGGTTCCGGAAGGCGCTGATGAACGACTCCTGGAGGACGTCCTCCGCTTCAGCCCGACTATTCACAATGCGGAAACCTATATTGTACATGGCCTTTGCGTACAGCTTGTAGAGGCGATAATGCGCATTCCGGTCGCCCTGACGGCATTGCTCAATCAGGTCTGCATGGATGTGCGCGGTTGCCTTCAAGCTCATTCGCTAAGGATAAAAGACAAGGCCCAACCGCAAAGGTTGCATCACTTCAGGGATGCAAGGTTTTGCTTGGCAGGGTCAAAATTGGGTTCGACTTTGATAGCGTCTTCAAACAGTTTCTTTGCATTCACGTTGTCACCTTGTGCCTTGAAGGTCAATCCCTTCAAATTCAACAAAGCCGCCCGGAGTGGATACTCCTTTGGCTTTCCCTGGGCGTCATTAAAAGTTACTTTCAATGAATCGGCCTCAGGCTTTGTCAACAGGATGTCAGCGTTGATCAGAACCTCCTGATAACGTTTCAGGTCATACTGAAGGGAAGCCATTTTATACAGCGTGGTGTTATTGTTGGTCAGCAGAAAAAGGCTCTCAAAGTTCTGGAGCGCCTTGTCCTTGATGTTCAGATTCTCGTAGCTGATGCCTGATAATTCAAGGGCAGCCACATTGCGGGAGTTTCTGGCCAGCAGGTCATTGCACACCATAGCGCATGAAGGATACTTCTGGTTATCGAAATAGAAATAGGCCAGCGTAAAAATCAATGAGTCGTTGCCCGGAAAGTCAGAAATGAGGTCATACAGGGCATCCTTGGCCACTTCATAATCGCCCCAACGTTGGGCAATCTGGTACTTGCGCGCAAAATGCTCAGCGATGACACCTTGTACGGACGTGGCGGGAGGCGTTTGCGCCTGTGCCGGAGTTTGTTTGGCAGGTGCCGTTGATGGTTTTGTAGCAGCGGTTTTGCCTTTGGTTGCCTGGGCAAACACACCACTGCATGCGATAACTAATACCAGGGACGCGAATAACTTTTTCATCTACGATTGTTTGGTTAGTTCTGTTGGTTTGATTCCTTTTTCAAGAGCAATACGATGGAGCAACGAAATCGCTTCATCCCGGTCGTTTCGAATTTCTCCATCAAGAATGGCTTCCTTGATACGATCCTTCAATTCGCCAATGATCTTACCGGGAGGCAGGTTAAACATGCGGATAATCTCATCGCCCGTCACCGGCGGCTGGAAAGTGCGTACGTGGTCTTTTTCTTCTACCTCCAGCATCTTCTGTTCAACCCGCTCAAAGTTTGAAAGGTATTTCTTCACTTTCTCAGGATTCTTGGAAGTGATATCTGCCCTGCAAAGCTTCATTAAGGCCTCCGTATCCTCACCAGCTTCAAAAAGCAAACGTCGTACCGCGGAATCCGTCACATCATATGCCAGCACGATGGGTCGAAGATGAAGGCGAACGAGCTTTTGAACGAAAGTCATTTTCTCGTTCATGGGGAGTTTTAGTCGCCTGAAAATCCCGGGCACCATCCTGGCACCTTTGTCTTCATGACCATGAAATGTCCAGCCATGGCCTGCCTCGAACCTCTTGGTCAGTGGCTTCGCAATGTCGTGAAGAATGGCCGCCCATCGGAGCCACAAGTCATCACTTGTCTTCGAGACATTGTCAAGGACCTGTAATGTGTGAAAGAAATTGTCCTTATGGGCTTTATTGTCAACATACTCAACACCGTGCAGGGCAACCATCTCAGGGAAAAACTTTTTAAGCAATCCGCTGTGAAACAGAAGCTTGAAGCCAAAGGATGGCAAGGGTGACAGGATGATCTTGTTTAACTCATCGATAATACGTTCGATGGAGACAATGGCGATGCGCTCGTGCTGATCGACAATCGCCTGATACGTGTCTGCTTCAATATCAAAATGAAGTTGTGATGCAAAACGGATGGCTCGCATCATGCGCAGCGGATCATCAGAGAAAGTGATGGCAGGATCCAGCGGGGTCCTGATCATACCTTCACGCATGTGTTCAACACCGTCAAACGGATCGATGAGGTCGCCGTATGAATCCTTACCGAGGCTGATGGCCATGGCGTTCATGGTGAAGTCCCTGCGCTCCTGATCCTCCCTCAGTGTGCCATCTTCTACGATGGGTTTCCGGCTGTCCTGACGGTATGACTCCTTTCTTGCCCCCACAAATTCAAGCTCATAATCATTGTGCCTGATCATGGCCGTACCGAAATTCTTGAAAACGGTTACCGGAAGGTTCAACCTGGCTCCGACCCTTTCAGCCCAGGCTATCCCACTGCCTACACAGACAAAGTCAATGTCCTTGTTTGGCCGCTTCAGGATCAGGTCCCTGACATATCCGCCAACCACATAGCCATCCACACCCATAAGGGATGCTTCCTCAGCTACCAGACGGAATACCGGGTCGACACTCAGATCTTTGGAAAAGTTCTTTTTTACCACCTCTTCAGGCCTTTTAGCCCTCAAAGGTAAGGCTCTCAGGGATGGATAAAAAGCACCCTTAACGGTGATGGGTAAACGTGGGGCAAGGAATCATCGCACCACGCTTTTTGGTCTTGGCACTCTGAACGATCTCCAGTTTATACTTGATGGCCAACTCATGTGTACCCCCGGAAATACTGCCAAGATTTGATACGGTGAAGTCGTAGCTGTACATGATCTCAAACTTTGGCAACTGAAACCCGAGGATGACCACGACAGCATCCTGGCTAAGGTTGTCGTTGGCCTCCTGCTGAATGGGTATTCCACGGTACCACAACCCGACGACGATGGGCTGGTAGAGAAAGTAAGCGCCTACGTCGAGCTGGTCGAACCGGCCCTGGTGCTTATATACAAAGGATGGCGACAACACGGGTTCTTGCGCATGTTTCAGCGGACTTCGGCTTAAGGGAATTCGGATACCTCCGTGTATGCTCGTCTTGATGGGTAATACGGATTCCTGGTTCAATAAGGATCGGTTGGGCTGGTTGAGGTGACTGGCTGAAAAACCGATCCAGAAAGTTTTGTTGTATGCAAGAATACCTGAATTGAAGTCAAAGTAGCTCGACATGCCCAGGTTGAACAATGCCGGATCATCGCTCGGCACCTGAGCCCTTGAATCAAACTGCAACTGGTCGCCAAAGACAAGCTTGTTATAGTCAATCGTCCTGAACGCATATCCAAAGCTCAACCCTGAAGCGATCACCCATTTGTTGGCCACAACCACCCGATAAGAATAAAGGAAATTGAATTGCGATGATTTCATTCCGGCTGTACCCGCCTGGTCCATGGTAGCAAGGAAACCTACCCCGCTGTTTGCATGGTACATATTGTAATCATACGACAAGGCGGTGGTTACGTATCCCCTGGCAATGTTGGGCCACTGATTGCGGTAGTTGGCTATAAAGCGGTGATCGTTGGTCGTGCCGGTAAATGCAGGATTGAGGTACAACGGTGCAGCATAGTACTGCGAAAACTCCGGGTCCTGAGCCAGCACACTTATTCCTGTAAAGCACAGCAGTATGGATATCAGAAGTCTCATCGGATAAGGTTTATGTCTCCTGTCCTTACCACTCGCTCGCCATTATCGTACAAGGCCGTGACCTTATATACATAGACATCCTGAGGGCAAAGCTGCCCATTGTAATAGCCATCCCATCCAACCTTTGGATCTGTGCTATGAAACATCATCTCTCCCCATCGGTTGAAAACAAACATCTCAAATTGGGTCACGCCGATCATGAGTGGAAGAAAGACGTCGTTTTTGGATCCGGCTCCTCCGGCGCCACCGCCTCCTCCTCCACCTGATGGTCCTGAAGTATCAGGTGAGAAGGCATTGGGCACGAGGATCGTACCGCCATTTTCCACATGCACAGCTTTCTCCACGCGTGTCGTATCGGTGCAGCCCTCGGGACTTATAGCAATGAGCGTGATATCATACGTTCCGATTTGTTCATACACGTGTTGTGGCTCCGTTAATTCAGACGTCCCACCATCTCCAAAATCCCATAAGAATCTGCCGGCATTAAAACTATTGTTCTTGGTGTAGAGAATTCCGCCAGGGATATAAAGCAGTGTGGGTTTTATATCAAACTGCGCACTTGGTTTGGCAAAAACCTGGATGATCAGCTGCTTGGTTTCTGTGACAACCTGGTTAGTTATGTTGGAGCCAGATAGAGACACGGTATATGTACCTGGTTCATAGTATGTGTACGTTGGGTTGATGGCTGTTGACATTGCCTGGCCATCACCAAACCTCCAGACAAATGTCCCGGGCTCTGCAAACTGTGAAAGATTGGTGAACTGAACAGTCAACGGAGCACATCCCGATGCAGGGTCATAGCTAAAGTCAATCACAGGTGGTATTGCCTGAATGGTTACCGTCTCTGTATGAGTCTCCTGACATACGTTGTTGATTACGGTGAGGGTGATGACGTAGGTTCCATACGTCGCGTAGGTATGCTGCAAGGTGGGCGCTGCTGTTGTTGAAGTGGCCCCGTCGCCAAAGTCCCATTGGTAAGTCCAGGGGCCTACCAGTGTTGTATTGGTAATAAAAACGGTGGACGACGGCAGTGACTGAATGAGGGGCGTTGCAGTAAAAGAAGTATTGATAACATCCCTTTGAGGCACAACGACACTCTGCGTTGTCACGGTGCTCGTACAGTTGGCAAGGTTTCGGGTATCAAGACTTATCGAGAGGGAGAGATCAGCAGCACCCCGGTTGACTTCATACTCCAGCAAGTCATTGCTTCCAATCGTATTGACCATCACCAGTCCATTTTCTGATACAACCCAGTGATATTCAAGTCCTTTTTGCACAGCCGACATCCGGACGCGCATGCGTTGACAATCGAAGATGAGGGTATCAATGGTAAAAGTTGATGCAGGTACAGGGCTCACCCTGATGGTCCTTATCGAATCACCGAAGCACCCCGTCGCCAGGGTTGTCGTCAGCCTGACTGTAAAGTCCCTTAAGGAGGTTGTCGTATTGACAAACGTGTGGTTATAAGAAGGTGTCGTTCCTGTGCTCACATCAGAGATAAGTCCGGACACGTCGCTCACCCGCCACCGGTAATCCGTCGGACTCAGCGCCTGGGTTGCTGCATCCACCGCGAAGTTGACTCCTACCGGAGAGCAGTTGTCGTTGAAGGGCGAGTAATTCGTTGGCGAAAAACCGGAAGCAGTTCCTGGGAACACCGTAATGATGGTGGCTGGCGACACCTCGTCGCACCCATTCACTGTTACAGCCCTGAGTCGTATCGAAATCGTTCTGTTCACCGTTGTATTGTTCACGTAGG
>JAEUUD010000055.1:13618-17468 GCA_016787625.1 Cyclobacteriaceae bacterium | reverse complement strand
CCTGGGTGACGGACAATTATCGCGAGTCATTTTTCTATTCGCCATTTGCCAAGGTCCCTGAGTCATTCAACGAAACGGATCGCCAGGCCATCGATCAGGAAAGCGCGCGCGTGCTGACAAGCCTTGCCGCCACTTACAAGGAAGCCAGCGAACTGTTCGCCACAGCGTATGCCGCGGCTGCGATGGAGAGGCCAGGTATCAGCTTCGTGCCAGGCGGCAAGGAATACTATGAGAATCGTGTCAGCCACTATTCAACCCTTCCGCTCACCCCAGACTCTGTGCACAACCTCGGTCTCGCAGAAGTGGCGCGCATTCGTGCTGCCATGGACAAGATCATTGCTGACCTGAAATTCAAAGGATCATTCGCTGACTTCCTGAAGTTTCTCAGGACCGATGATCAATTTTATGCCAAGACACCCCAGGAGTTGCTGAACTACGCTTCGTGGCTTAGCAAGAAGGCGGAAGGGCAGCTGCCAAAACTCTTTAACAAACTATACACCATGCCTTTTACTGTTGAGCCCGTCCCTGCAAGCATTGCGCCCAACTACACAGGCGGGCGATATGTCGATGGTTCATGGCCTTCGAAGCGTGCGGGCATCTATTGGGTCAACACCTACAACCTCAAGAGCCGTACGCTCTATACCATACCGGCGTTGACCGTGCATGAAGCTGTGCCGGGCCACCACCTTCAAGGCATGCTGGCTGCCGAAATCAAGAATGATGAAATCCCGGCCTTCCGCAACGAATACTACATCAGCGCATACGGTGAAGGATGGGGATTGTACAGCGAATTCCTTGGCGAGGAAATGGGTATGTACACCACGCCTTATGAGATGTTTGGTCGCTATACGTACGAGATGTGGCGCGCATGCCGCCTGGTGGTAGACACAGGCATCCACAGCAAGGGATGGTCGCGTGATGAAGCACTGAAGTTCCTTGCCGACAACACAGCCCTGTCCATTCATGAGGTGACTACCGAGATTGATCGATACATAGGGTGGCCAGGTCAGGCACTGAGTTACAAGATCGGTGAGATCAAAATTCGTGCACTACGCAAGAGGGCCGAGGAGGCATTGGGCAAGAATTTCAACATCGGCGATTTCCACGAGGCCATCCTGCGAAACGGCTCTGTTCCGCTTTCAGTGCTGGAAAGTGAAATCGACCATTACATCAATGAGGCATCGAAGAAGTAGGGTATAAAAAAAGACCCTTTATGAAAGGGTCTTTTGAGACGTTGAATGCCGTTGATTTGATCAGGCTCTGCTGAGCGCCGGATACCGCCGTTGCGCCCATTCGAAAGTACCATACAGCACAGCGCAGAACACGAGGTTGCCTACCAGCATGTTGCGCATGAACGGGAGTGCAAGTGTCAGGCAGCGGGCAAAGCCGGAGAAATCTTTCGTGAATGGTAATCCGGTGACGATGTCTGTTCCGGTAAGCCAGATGTGCACGTCTGAAATGATCCAGTGCGTGACTGTCGCTCCAATGGCGGCCAGCCCAACGGTGAGAATGCTCACTTTCTTGATAAACATGCCCATGATCACCATGACGGCAAAACTGAGGTACGTCCACATCACGCCGTCGTACAGGAAAACCCATGTGCCGGTGTAGTACATCCGGTTGAGGAACAGGTCACTGATCGCCAGTGCCAGGAGGGGCGCTACGAATGCCTTCCAACGGTCTGAGAAGTACGTGCCTCCGAACAGCGCGATCGCGCCGACCGGAGTCACATTGCTCAGGATGCTGAAGACAGGACTCGACTGCACCAGGCGGAAAACGGCTGCAATGACAATGAGCAGCAGGAGGACGGTGGTGCGTGGCTGAATGTTATTGGTTGACATAGTGGTTAAAGTCTAAAGTTCAATCCTGCCATAATGTTCGCAGGCTGGGTGTTGTAGCCATACACTTCGTAGTACTCCTGGTTGAGTACATTTTTGGCATCTGCCCAGACTGTCAGGCGGTCACTGAGGATTTTGTATTCTGCATACAGATCGAGCAGGGTGTACGCATCCAGCGTGACCGTTTCAGAGGCAAAAGTCGATAAATTAAAGAATAAATCCGAGCGACTGCCGATGCTCCTCAGGTTGAAACTCACATACAGCTTCGGGGCAGGCCGGTATCCGGCTGAAATACCGAAAGTGTGCTTCGGCCTGCGAAAGAGGTTGTTGTATGTCGAGTCACCGGGAAAACTTTTATCTGTGACGGTTCCGTCGACAAAGGTATACCATGCCCTGAGGTTGAGGGCGTCGGTTGGACGCACATTGAGTTCAGCCTCCACACCATGATCTGACTGACGGTTGAGGTTGATGTAGGAGGCGATAAAAGTGTTGGGGTCTACAGAATAAAAGATCACGTCATTGATGGTGCGCTGAAAGGCGTTGACGCGGACATCGGCCTTGTTGTTCTTTGTCAAGAACTGGAATCCACCTTCCAGGCTCTGACTTTTTTCAGGTTTCAGCAAAGGGTTGCCGCCGAAGGGCCCGAACAACTGGTTCAAATTCGGGCTCTTGAACCCAGTAGAGTAGTTAGCGAAGAGCTTGATCTGCTTGTTGATCCAGTAGGAAGGATTGATGCTGTAGGTAAACACACTTCCGGATCTTGAGTGATTGTTGTACCGTCCGCCAAGCTCAGCTGAGAGCCCGCGCCATGATTTGAGGAACAGGGACGCATATGCGCTGCTTAGTGTCAGGACAGGATCTTTTTCTGTTGTAGTGGAATCGATCATGTGAATGTTCTGATGGCTGGCGCCTGCGATGAGCTCAAAATTTTCGCTCAGCGTGCGCTTCCAGAAAAGTTCCGTCTGCTCAAACCTTCCCCGGCTGGCGAAAGGCCCAAAGTCGGAGACATAATTTCTGTCTGTGCGGGCATGACCATAGAGAAAATGGAAGGAATTCTTTTTCCGGGCGTAGCTGGCGGTAAGCCCGGAGTTGAAAAGGTTCGAAGAGTAGGCATTCACCTTTGAATCGGCAAACGAGCCTGCGTCGTATGCACCGTCAAATTGATTGTAGCGGAGGTAGGGCTTGATCGACAAGTTGGGCACGGCCCGGAGATCCAGATTCACCTGCACCGACTGCTGAAGGTAGCCGTCGTTGTCGAATCCAGCCGATCCGGTTGTATCCTTTGCTTCACTGAAGCCATCTGTCTTGTAAATGGCGTATCCGGCCGAGTAGCCGATCGCCTTTGTTCCACCCGAAACGGTCGCTGTGCCACGCGTGGTGTTGAAGGAACCGTAACCGACGTTGCCGTTGATGGTCGGCTTGCTGTTGCCGGTTGGCTTTGTGATGATGTTGATGACGCCGGCGATGGCATCACTTCCGTAGAGGGTAGACTGGCTTCCTTTCAGGATTTCAACACGCTGCACCTGGTCGATGGGAATCATGCGGAGATCATAAGCTCCGCCACCGATGGCAGAGGGATCATTCAACGGGATACCGTCGAGGAGTACCAGGGTGTAATCGCTCTTTGCCCCCTGGAGGTAGACAGACTTGTCTTTGCCAGGGCTGCTGGTCGCGCCATTGATGATGAGCCCGGTCTGCTCGTTGAGGAGTTGAGAAAGATCCTTGCCGGAACTTCTCGCCAGTTGTTCCTCGTCAATCACGGTGAGCACTTTGGCCGTTTCGCTCAATGACTTTGGAAATTTTGTGGCGGTGACCACTACTTCATCCAACGCGCGTGCGGTGGAGTCTTGCTGGGCTTGAAGAATGTTTGGCGCCAGACACCAAAAGGCAATTAGAGTGATTGCCCAGACTTTTCTCTCTTTTTTCATAATGAAAAAGTTTAAATGGTTGAAAAAAGAGTAAAGGCTGATGGGATAATAAGATGCACCCTTCCCAGGTGACTTATGAATCCT
>JAEUUD010000055.1:0-13608 GCA_016787625.1 Cyclobacteriaceae bacterium | reverse complement strand
GCACTGAATACTATGTTGTATGGGCAGGTCTCCTGGCTTCCCTGACTTTTGCGCCTTCTCATCCCGTCTCGTCGGGACAATGGCGTGTGTTGCAAAAGCATGATCCTGTGAGGACAAGATCAGGGTTACAGTAGCGGGAACTGCTCCGGATTCTCACCGGATTCCCTTTTCATTGAATGACCGACGCAACGACCATTCAAACCAATACAATGCAAGTATACTGAATTTTTTTCCTCGCCAAACTAAAAGTACGAGGAGAAGCCAAACTGGAAGCCGGCTGTCTTCGACGCAGGGTTGCCAACCAGGTCACGCTGCCAGTTGTACCTGTAGTTAAGTCGCACAACGGTCGTGGGAAATGGACGCCAGCTGAGGGCAGGCACAATACCGAAGAAATCATCCGCGATGCGTTCGCCTGTTTCAATAAAGGCATCCCTGTTCCAGTCGGTGTACTCCACTCGGCACGATACATTGACGACGGATTGCTCGAAGCCGAAGACGGACTTTCTTATGATCGGTTGAACAATGTCCATAAACCCACCCATCTGATTTCGTCCATACTGTTGGGTGTATGTCTCAGGGACATCGACGTGAACAAATGCCCATTCACCGGTGATGTAGGTACCTGTACGCCTGATGGTCGTGTTGAAGTCCAGGGCCCAGGTGTCTACCCGTCGCTTGGAATCCAGCACCATGCCGTCGCTCTGAAACTTGTTGTAGACTCCACCCATGTAGGAGAGCCCCAGTTCGCCAATCCGTTTGTTACGGATGGCTGCCTTGGCAGTAATCATTGGCTCGCCGTTGAAACTCTCTTCAAAGCGGTCGCGGTTGAGTTTAGTCGCCGGCAAGTACGTTTTGTTCTGATCGTTGGAGATGATGCTGTCGTCGAAACCGTTGGTTAGGTATGCCTCGTAAGCATACACCCAGTCTTTCCGGTATTTTTTCCCATAAACGCCAAACCCGACGTTGCTCCACGTTGCCGGCAGCATCTGTGTGGCCGACACCGGCCTGTCAATGAATTCCCACTTGGGTCCGTCGTGGTTCTGGTTGAAGGCGCCGATGGGATTCATCACTACACCTCCACGGAAATTGAGAAGTGGGTGAAACTCGAAATCGACCGATGCAAATTCAATGTTGATCTCTTTGGTGCCGTCCTCAAATTCAATCTCCGTAAGGAACCGGATGCGCTTGTTGATGCTGGAGGCGATAAACAAGGTTAAGCGCCGCATTTGGAACTGGTGACCTTCCGATACGCCATCGGTGGTCATGCGCTGCCAGTTGGCTTCTACGTACCCGCCGACAGCGACAGGTGTTTTTCCAACGGAAAGAAAAGGCCTGTTGTAGATGGCATCCATGTTCAGGAGCAATCCTGAAGTGTCTTTCCTGGGTACACGGCGCAGCAAGGTGCTGTCGATCTGGGCAGCAGAGCCCAGCGCAACACAACCTAACAAGCCGATCAGTAACAACTTCCTCATGCTATTTCAGGATGATCACGACTTTTTCATTGTCAACCGTGACCGGAAACACGCGCAATCCATCTGTGGCCGGCCCCTGTGTCACCTGTCCGGAGCTGTTGTACTCGCTGCCATGGGCAGGGCAGTGGAGGTGATCTCCTGCTGCCTGTAATTCCGTGCCCTGGTGTGTGCACTTCATGAGCAAGGCTTTGTACTCATTTTCTGATTGCCTGTAAACACAGATAGGGTATTCCAGCTTTTCATTTCTCACGATGACGTACTCGCGGTAGGCGGCTTGCTCGGGTAGTGAGAACTCTGCACGTGCAATGGTGATTCCATTGCCCTCCAGGGTTCCGGCGATATAATGGGTGGAGGTGCATCCTGACACAATTCCTGCAATCCATGGCCCTGCGAGGCAGGCACATCCGATTCTTAACACATGTCGACGATCTGCTTTCATAAGCTCTCCAGGAATTTGATCAGCTGGTCTTTTGCCTGGGATGAGAGTGCGCTAAACGCATTCTTGCTGGCGGTTGCCTCGCCGCCATGCATGAGGATGGCTTCTTCAATGCTTCGTGCACGACCATCGTGCAGGAGAAAGTAGTTTCCACCCTGGGAATTTTTCGATAAGCCCAGACCCCACAGCGGAGGCGTTCTCCATTCATACGTTGCTGCTGATCCTTCTGTGTATCCGTCGTCAAGGCCAGGGCCCATATCGTGGAGCAGCAGGTCGGTGTATGGAGCAATGGGTTGATCGGAAAGCGAGGATATCGCTGACGTTCCTGTCTGAAGCTGAGGCTTGTGACACCCGCTGCAGTTGAGGTTTTCAAAGACTGTCCTGCCAAGTTCGATATCATGATCAGGAACCCTCGGTGTGGGGACCTTAAGGGTTTTGAGATAGAACACGACATCATGAATGGTTTGGTCACTGATCTCGGGATCAACGGCGTCGCCTGAGTACGTGTCGATGGGCTCGAATGTGGAGTTGATGCCAATATCCTGATTGTAGGCTGTAGCGGTTTGCTGTAGCAGGTCATAAGTGGCGCCCTTCTTGCCGAACCGTCCGATGTATTTACCACTCATGGGGATGCTGTTAGGTCGTGTGGTCACATAAGGTTTGAGGTCGATCCAATTCGGGACACCGCTGATCCCGTCGCCGTCGGCATCCAATGGATCGGCCATGGCAAGAATCTGCGCATCGCTGATGGCGTCCAGATAACCCAGGCCGGTATTCGCTGGAGGTGTGAAGCGTGCAAATGGAGCGTTGGGAAGCACTTCAGGAGTAAAGCCTGGAATGGCGCGATGCTGGAGCTGCGGACCACCCTGGTGAAGAAACTGGTTTCCTGAAATATCCGACTGGCCGAAGCGTGTCAGGGTGGTGAATGGATGTCCTTTTCCATCACCGGGATGGCAACTGCCACAAGAGGTTGCTACAAAATACGGACCGAGACCGTTGCGGGTAGTGAATATCTCATCATTGAAGGCGACGTCACCGCGCTGGAACTGTATCGTTTCTCCGGCTGTGAGCCCGGGAACAGGACCGTCCAGGATTTCGTCATCCGCAGGTACGGTGGGTTCGAAGACCTCACAACTGAGGACGCTGAACAGCACACCGATGATTATCCAAAACCGCACGCAGGACTATTTAGAATCACAAAAATAATAATTTAGACTAATCTAAAAAATGTATCCCTACATTTTTTTGAACGGTTTGGGGTCCGGCCCTGTTTGGGGTATACTTGTATCGTGAAAAAGCGGATCGTATACCGGATTGCCTCGTTGCTGATCGTCGTCACCGTCATGGTGAGTCAGCTGGGTGCAAGCTTTTTGCACACCCACGCAGGGCTTTCCACCGGCCAGACGACCGTTGTTACAGCGTCGCCTGACAATGGCACGGCACCATGTCCTGCGTGTTCCATGGAAGGTACACCCGTGCTTCCGGTTGAAATCCTTATACTGAACGCGCCGGAGTCTGTCCCTTCCGATTTCATCGCTGTATTCCCGGCTGATGTCCTGCTTCCTCACACAGGAACAGCTTCCGGACGCGCTCCTCCCGCAGTGTAACCGTTCCGTCCCTTCGCCCGATGGGCGCAGGGCTGCATGCTTCCTTCGAAGTAATGCCTCCATTTCAATTCCGGTTACATGCGATTTTTGGTTTCCATCATTGTGGTATTTCATTTCACTCTGCTCGTCAAGGCGCAACAGCCTTGCACGCAGTCGGTGGCCGGCCGCATTTTATCAGCCTCGGGTCCGTTGAGCGGCGCGGATGTTATCATCACTTCCGTATCCAAAGGTTCAGCGACCAATGACCATGGCGACTTTGTTATCAGGGACCTCTGCCCGGGTGAATATGTTCTTGAAGTACGGTTCGTAGGATTTGAAACCAGGGTCATCACCGTTGTCGTACCACAAAGCAAACCGGTCGAACTGGTGATGTCTCCTGAATCAAAGAATCTCAATGAGGTCATTGTACAGGAGAAACTTGAGCAGGTGGATCGCTCGGCAAACTATGCGGTACTGAGTGGAACGCAATTGCAGGAAACGGCGGGCAAATCTTTGGGTGAATCCCTGAAAGCACTACCTGGTGTGAGCACCATCCAGGCTGGCCCAGGCATTTTCAAGCCAGTCATTCATGGCGTGCACAGCCAGCGCGTACTGATTCTTAACCATGGCATTCGTCAGGAAGGGCAGCAGTGGGGAGCGGAACATGCTCCTGAAATCGATCCCTTCATCGCATCGAGCATTGTGGTGGTCAAAGATGCCGCGGCCATCAAGTATGGTACCGATGCGCTCGGTGGTGTGATCGTCGTCAACCCGGCTCCGCTTCCGGAAAAGGCTGGCATGGGTGGTTCAGTCAACACCATTCTACAAAGCAACGGCCGCTCTGGCGCGGTATCCGGAATGCTGGAAGGCGGCGTGAAGAATTTTGAAGGATGGGGCTGGCGGGTCCAGGGAACGGCCAAGCGATCGGGAGATTTTCATGCGCGTGATTATTCACTGACGAATACGGGCATCAAAGAGTTTGACTTCTCCGCTGCTGCGGGATACCACGCTGAAAAGTTTGGGGCGGATGTTTTCTTTAGCCATTTCCAGACGGAGCTGGGGATCCTGCGTGGCACGGCCATCAGCAACCTCAATGACCTGGAAACAGCCATGGAAACGGAACCTCCTATCGGGACGACGAACTTCAGCTACGCCATCAACCATCCCAAACAACAGGTGGCGCACAACCTTTTGAAGATAAACAGCCACTGGGAACGACCGGGTGGTGAGTGGCATGTGCAGTATGGTTATCAATCCAACTTCAGGAAGGAGTATGATATTCGTCGGGGCGGACTCTCAGAACTTCCTTCGATTGATCTCGAGCTGCGCACCCATACGCTGGAAGCTGAATTCGAAACGACCAATGCCAAAGGACAACAGTTCTGTTTTGGCCTCAACGGCATGTACCAGGATAACAGGAACGTTCCCGGAACCCAGCGCATACCATTCATACCAAACTACACGGCGATTTCCGGAGGTCCGTTTGCTGTAGGAAAATTTCCTATCGGTCAGTGGACCCTTGACGTTGGTACACGATATGACTTGCGTAGCTACGATGTCGTCGGCTTTGATTTCAGCAATACCCTGTACACGGCCAACCTGCTTTTTCACAACGTGAGTGCATCAGCAGGGATGTCGAGGAAGTTTGGACAGAAGCACCAGGTAAAGCTGAACCTCAGCAGTGCATGGCGGCCGCCACATGTCGCTGAGTTGTACAGCCTGGGCACGCATCAAAGCGCCGCGGCCATCGAGTATGGTCTATTACTTAATGACTCGACCAACCGGGTGATGGATATCAGCGAGGTGCCTTTCAAGGTAGAGCAGGCCCTGAAAGCGGTGGCAACCTATCAGTACACGACAGAGAGGATACAAGTGGAGGCCACGGTCTACAGCAACACCATTTTCAATTTTATTTACCTGCAACCCCGTGGAGTAACGACCAACATCCGGGGAACCTATCCATACTTCCGTTACACACAGACCGATGCTTTGTTCGCCGGACTCGACGCTGAAATGGACTACAACCTTTCGTCGCGGATTTCCTTGACGGCAAAGGTCTCTTTGTTGAGTGCTACGGACATCCGTCATGATGATTACCTCGTGTTCATTCCTTCCAACAGGTTTGAAACAGGCTTCCGCTTTAGTTCATCCAGCAAGCGCTTTTTTGTCCAACCTAAAGTGAGCTTCGTTGCACGACAGTTCAGGGCTCCCAGGGTGATCACCATCGGCGAATTCAACGATGCGATTGAAAACGGCACCGATCCGCTGGGGGGAAGTTCAAAGAACTTTGATTTCATGGAAGCTCCGCCGGGGTATATGCTGGCAGGCCTGGCAATCGGGTATGAATGGCTGGTGGGTCAGGGTAAGTTCGATGCCCGACTGGCTGCTGAGAATCTTTTCAACAACGCTTATCGTGAATACACGAACCGCCTTCGGTACTATGCCGATGACATCGGCAGAAATGTTTCTTTTTCACTCAAATACACTTTCTAAACATTTAAAAACAGACACCATGAAAATCTTCATACACACATCCAGTTCACGTTTTCAATTTCTTTTGATTTGGATTGCCCTTGTGATCCTCTCCGTGGGATGCTCCAAGGATGATCCTAAAAAAGAAGATACGCCTGAGCTAATCACAAAAGCTACATTGACGTTTACCCCAACGGGCGGCGGCACCGCCGTTGTCGTATCTGCTACGGACCCCGATGGTGAAGGTGTGCAGAACATCGCCGTTGACGGGGCCATCGACCTGGTGATGGGAACACAATATGTGCTCACCATCGACTTGCTCAACACCCTCGTGACTGCCGGCCAACCAGGCTATAGCATTACGGAAGAGGTAGAGGAGGAAGGCGACGAGCACATGATCTTCTTCTCATGGACGGGTGATGTGTTTCAGGTCCCGTCCGGCAACGGCAACATCGATAACCGCGGTGACGCGGTGGACTACGTTGACTTGGATGGGAACAGCCGTCCCGTTGGCTTGATCACAACGTGGACCGCATCGTCCTCTGTGGCAGCAGGGACGTTTCGCGTGCTGTTGAAGCACCAGCCTGACCTGAAGACGGATACATCAGGATCGGCTGTGGGTGAGACAGATCTTGATCTCACCTTTACAATCAATGTCAACTAACCGATGCCTTGTTTGTTCGTGAAAGGTAGAGGTGCATGAGCGCTCCTGGTATCATCGTACCAATGGAATATAGAATAATCTTGGGATCTTCCTTGAACATATAGTAGATCATCCAGCAGGTCACAGCAATGAAAATAATAGGAGGCACTGGATAGAGCGGCACGCTGAAAGGACGCACAGTGTGCCGCTTCCTGAGGACAAAGATTCCGGCAACGGTGAGCATAGAGAAAAATGAAAGGCTTACCGAGATGTACTGAACGATTTCAACAAAGGTGCTTACCATGACGAGAAATACAGACCAACCTGCCTGAATAAGGATGGCCCAGTGCGGCATTTCGTAACGATTTTTGACGGCAAGAATCCTGAGTCCCTGATAATCTTCGCCCATGGCCTCGCTTACGCGGGATCCTGCAATGGTCATCGCACTTAGTGTGGATAACAATGCTATACTGAACAGGGCAGCAAACACACGGCCAATCTCGACACCAAACATGCGGTCGGCCACCACATTGCCAACATCATTCTGATTGGCAAGAACCGCAAATGGTGTTGTCATCATGAACATGGCGTTGAGCACGAGATAGATTACGATGACAGCAAAGGTGCCTATGAGCAAAGCCATGGGCAGATTCCGATGGGGGTTCTCCAGGTTGCCGGCGATGTAGGCTGCGGCATTCCAGCCGGTGTAGGCATAGACGACAAAGACAAGCGCTACGGCGAAGCCCTGTGAAAAGATAAGCTCCATGTCACCGGGTTGTGGGAGAAAGCTGACTCCGCTGCGCGCATCCGAAGCCACAAAGGGTGCAAGGCAGAATACAACAATGAGTGAGAGTTTCAGTGTGGTAAGGATGGTCTGCATCCATCCGCCTGTCTTCACGCCAAGAAGATGAATGCCTGAAATGATCACGATGCACCCAACAGAAACAACTTTTTGAGGCAGAGGAATCAACAGCGATGAATATGATCCGATGGCGATGGCCACAGCTGAGATCGCGCCGCCGAAACCAGCGATGGTGCTGATCCACCCGCTGACAAATCCCAGTGTCGGATGAAAGATCTTGCTGAGGTACAGGTATTCGCCGCCGGACCGTTCGAGGGTAGTGGATATTTCAGCGTACGTCAGCGCACCACACCACGCCACCACACCGCCGAGGAGCCAGAGCATGAGGATGACAAACGCTGAAGGCAATGGTTCAACCTGATAGCCCAACGATGTAAATACGCCTGTGCCGATCATGTTGGCGATGACCAGGGCAATACCTACGGTGAGGGTGTATTTGGAGACAGGTGTACTCATTGCATTTTTTGATGATCCATTTTCAACTGAACCTAAAATGTAAAACCAACATTCACATATCCCAGAAATGCCTTGGCCTGGTCACTGTAGATGAGCGAGATCTCCAGCGGCCCGATGGGAGACCGGTAACCTCCGGAAATGGCATAACCGCTGAGGAGTTTCCAATCAGAAATTTTCTGGTCGATGAAATCATAGTAACCCACATTGGCCCTGAATGTAGTGACGAAGTTGGTGAAGGGCTCAAACTGAACGCCGCCAAGCAGGGCGGTGATGCTGTTGGTATTTACCTGGTTCTCGGAAAGGCCAACAAACGGTATTTGGTTTCGGATAAAGTCATTGATGCCGCCAACAGAGTAAAAATTAAGAAACGCTTCCTGATAGTTGAGGTTAATCCCATTGTTGAACTGAGCCATCAGTGTCCAGCGTGGCCCTAGCGGAAAATATTTTCCTGCTTTGAGCCGGATGTGCTGATAGGCATTGAACCGTAGGCCCAGCGTATCGGAAGAGATGGTACCGTCAGCTGAACTATAGGTAAAGTTGTTACGCTGATCAAAAATATGCCCGGCCTGAAAATCGATGTACGATCCTGATTTGGGGAATGCTTTCAGATCAAGACTGTTACGCTGGAAAAAGAAATAGGCGTTCCAGTAATTGTTGGTCCCCACGAAGGTCTGTCCAGGTGAAACGGTTGGCTGAAGGTTCAGAAACTCTTTGGAGAGACCAATCCCTGCGAGGGTTGTCGTTCCCATCAGCTTGTAAAAACGCAAGTCGATGTACGAGTATCGGCTGACGTATTCGTATTGCTGGACAAAATTCTCGTAAAGGGGAAATTTAAACTTCTCATGATATGCGGAAATCCACGTCCCCCAGCGTTGGTTCTTTCCAAATGCCTGATCGTGACGAAACAAGCCACGGAAGTTGGTGCTGATGTTGAGTTTCACCATGGTCTTTGACCTGTTAAAAATGAGGTTCCTCGTTGCCAGCGTGGTGATCAGTGCCACATCAGAATACGAGTGATAGTGAAGTCCGATCTTCATGAAGGTCCTTGGATTTTCTATCACCTCGCACTTGAGCACGGCGTGACCCGGGGCACCTGGCTCTACGAAGAAGGCCACCCTCCTGAAATTGCCGCTGCCATAAGCACGGCGGACGGCTGTGGCAAGTTCCTTACCGGAATATGTAAATCCAGGGGTAAGGCCGAGTTTACCTTCAAAGTCTTTTTTGGTGGTATGCGTAAGTCCGATCACCTCCACACTGTCGAGAATGATGTTCTCGGCCCTGGGCAACCGGCTAACTGTTGCGGCGGCATCAGGGTAGAGGGCCTTTAGGGAGTCGGCGAGCCGTTTGAATTTGGGATAGAATTTTTTGCCGGTTTCATTACCGATGTGCAGGATGCTGTCGGCGGAACCAAAACTCGCAGCAGAGAAATCACTTAGGTTGGGCTCGATGAGGAGGTTGCAGAGTTTTACCTGGCGGTCGAAGTCATCAGCATCCTTATAAAAGCCAATTTGATAAAGCATGTCGACCGGTGTGAGGAGCTTGTCTGCGGACAGCAATCCTTGAGACAGGTTGACACCAATGACGTAGTCGGCGCCCATGTCCTTTGCCTCGCGAACAGGGAAATTTCTCACCACGCCGCCGTCGATAAGCAATGAGTTATTGTAGGGTATGGCTGTAAAGACAGAAGGTATGGCCATGCTTGACCTGATGGCCTTGACGATTTCACCATCTTTCAATACCACCGCTTTGCCCGTTGCGGCATCCGTCGCGACACACGCAAAGGGTATCGAGAACTTTGAAAAGTTTTTCTGTTGGTGTACGGGGTAAAAAAGTTCTCCGAAGCGAAGCCAGATTTCTTCTCCTTCAATGAATCCAGAAAAGAGCTTGGCTTTGCCTTTTTCGAATGGAATTTCCAGTGCGTAGTTGGAAAACTCACGCTTCTCATTCATGTTGATCAGCTCGATGGGCGGTCTGTTGGAGAACATGTGGCCCCAATCGATCGACTTGGCGATTTCTTCCATGTCCTTGCCGGAGTAGCCCGCCGCATACAGGGCACCCATGATGCTGCCCATGCTTGTTCCGGTGACAACATCAATCTTCAAGCCCGCACTGTCGATGGCCTTGAGAATGCCGATGTGACTGAGACCCTTGGCGCCACCTCCGCTCAGGGTTAAACCGATCTTGGGTCGGGATTGTCCGGCGGATTCCGTCAGGAGCAGGAAAAAGAAAAAGAATGTGATGAGTCTCGCCACAGCTTACTCAGTCGATGGTAAATGGCGGTATCCAAAGCTGGTTGTCCTTGCCTCGGATTTCTATCGTCACCACCGGTTCTTGTCCTGACCAGTCCACAAGAATCATCCCGAAGTTCTTTTGAATGATCAGTTCACCTACACGAAACTGATTGACTTCTTCCAGCGGCATGTCTTTCCACGTGCTGAGATCCCAGGTATGTGTTAACCCACTGGAAGTGATGTCGTACAACGGACCGGTTAGCCCTTCAGGATTCATCCTGGATACTTCTGCAATATGGCGGTCTCCGGAAATAATGAACAGCTTCTTCGACTTGTATTTAACAAGCAAGTCAAGCATGCGTTGACGCGCCTTCGGGAAGTTGTCCCACTTCTCAAAACCATGATCGATTGGTATGAATTGAATGCTTGAACCAATGATGTGAACCTGGGCGTCGGAATTCATGAGTTCTTTTTCGAACCAGGCCCATTGAGCTTCACCCATGATGTCGCCATCAGGATTCTGATCATAGCGGCGACCTTTCACAGTCGACTTTACCGTTGAATCGCGGAAATACCGCAGATCGAGGAGAATAACCTTGATCTTTTTTCCTTCGGGTCCATAGTTGTAAGAGCCATAGACCCCCTCATGTGTCCGTATGGGATCGTCAGCTGGAATATCGAGAAAGCGAAGAAACTCTTCTTTGCTCTCCTTTTTCATGGTATAGAACTTGCCGCCGTCGTTCTTGCCGTAATCATGGTCATCCCAGGTTCCGATGACAGGACACTGCTTCAGCAGGGCCTGGTACTCGGGCATATTCTTTTGAATGTCATACTGCCGCCGCATGTCGGCCATATCATGGGTGTCACCATAAATATTGTCACCAAGAAGGATGCACAGTTGCGGCTTTTGTTCAATGATGTCCGTCCACATCTGCTCATGAAGTTCTTCGTTACTGCACGACCCAAAGGCAATTCGCGTAAGCGGTTGAGTCGGGGATTTGCAAGCCTGGGAGTAAACCAGGAAAAGAATGAAGATGGAATGGTACCAGCGTCGCATGGGTGTGAAATTTTTGGGTGGAATGATTGTTAAAAATAGGCAGACGCTGAGAAATAATTGCTGACGCCTGTATCAAAATCCGTTGAAATTGCACAAGAGGCTGACTACATTGGCGGTCTAACCTGAACCCATGCACAAGAATACCTGCATTGCTTTGCTGTTGATCATGTCCTTGACGGCAGCAGCCCAAGTCCCAGACTCAGTCTACATCAGGGCCAACTACGACAAGATGGAGTACCAGGTCTCTATGCGGGACGGTACAAAGCTCTTTACGTCTGTATACTCACCGAAGGATAAATCAAAAAAGTACCCTGTGCTCATGCAGCGCACCTGCTACAGCGTAGCGCCCTATGGAGCTGACAAATTCCGTACAAGGCTTGGCCCTTCACCTTACCTGATGAAGGATGGTTACATTTTTGTCTACCAGGATGTAAGGGGTCGATGGATGAGTGAAGGCACCTTCGACAACATGCGTCCCAACATTCCCGGTAATGACCGTAAAAACAAGACGGCTGTAGATGAGGCGTCAGACACCTGGGATACGATTGATTGGCTTATTAAAAACATCAGCGGCAACAATGGCCGTGTTGGTATGTGGGGTATTTCTTACCCCGGATTTTATGCAGCCGCAGGAATTCCCGACGCCCATCCGGCCCTGAAAGCTTCCTCGCCTCAGGCGCCGATCTCCGATTTCTTCTTTGATGACTTTCACCACAATGGTGTGTTTCTTCAGAGCTATGTCGCGGCATTTGCCGTGTTTGGCTACCAGCACAAGGGTCCTACCGACAAACCATGGTACAATGAACAGATCGGCCGTTTTCTCGCATCACCACCGAAAGACGGATACACATTCAATTTGGACATGGGACCCCTCAAGAATGCGACGGAGAAATACCATCACGATAATTTCTTCTGGCAGCAGATCGTCGATCATCCGAACTATGACAAGTTTTGGCAGGATCGCAGCCTCTTGCCGCACCTCACCGGCGTAAAGCATGCGGTGATGACCGTGGGCGGATGGTATGACGCTGAAGACCTTTATGGGCCGCTCAATATTTATAAGAAAATTGAACAGTCGAGTCCAGGAGCCTACAATACACTCGTGATGGGGCCATGGAGCCACGGCGACTGGGCGAGAGAGACAGGATATCAGATGATTAATAACATCTATTTTGGCGACAGTATCTCCACCTTCTATCAACGTGAAATAGAGCGTCGATTTTTCAATTCATTGCTGAAAGACAATGCGCAGACCGGTCTTCCCGAAGCCTACATGTATGACTGTGGGTTGAAAACATGGAAGCAATTCGCCGCCTGGCCACCCAAAGAGATTCCTCCTGTAAAATTGTACTTCGGCAGGGGAGGCAAACTATCGGTCAACAAACCCTTGGACACTGAAGCGACATTTGAGTACTCCAGTGATCCCGCACACCCTGTTCCATACACGTCGCAAACGGAAGGACTTGTATTCACACCGAGGCGGTTTATGACCGATGATCAGCGCGAGGCTTCACGTCGTCCTGATGTGCTTACATTTCAAACGGAAGCATTGACCGACGATATTACCCTGGCAGGTGAAATAGCAGCGCGCCTGAAAGTTACCCTGAGCACCACGGACGCTGATTTTGTTGTGAAAATAATAGATGTTTATCCAGACAACGAGCCCAACGACAAGCGCAATCCGGCAAACATTGTCATGGCCGGGTATCAGCAATTGGTGAGGCATGAAGTTTTCAGGGGTCGCTTCAGGAATAGCTTCGAGAAACCTGAGCCATTCAAGCCAGGCGAACCCACAGATGTTTCCTTTGCCTTACAGGATATTCTCCACACGTTCAAGAAGGGCCACAAAGTGATGGTGCAGATACACAGCACCTGGTTTCCCTACATCGACCGCAACCCGCAGAAATACGTTGACAACATATATAAGGCCAATGCGGAGGATTTTATAAAGGCTGAGATCAAAGTTTATGGTTCTTCCGTCGTTGAGATTGGTGGTGGTGAAAAACTGAACACGAAGATTGACGCGTCGAAGCGATGAGCAAATTAATCGTAGCGGTATTGGTGATTGTGGCTTTTGGTGTGCAGGCGCAAACCTATGATTCATTGCCCAATGCACCCGAATACTACAACCAGCGTTCGGCTAAATTCAGGAAAGAGAAGACATCGACATCGAACCCGGTATTGTTCCTTGGAAACAGTATCACCGAAGGCGGCAACTGGAGAAGAATGCTCAAGGATTCATCTGTGTTGAACCGCGGCATTTCCGGTGATGTGACTTTTGGTGTGATGAAACGACTCGATGAGGTGACACGGCATAAACCTTCCAAGATATTTTTGCTCATAGGGGTCAATGATCTTTCGAGGAACACCCCAAACGCGGTCATCATTCAGAA
>JAEUUD010000054.1 GCA_016787625.1 Cyclobacteriaceae bacterium | reverse complement strand
TTCCTTTTGGTTTTACCTTCATCCTTTACCGGTTCAAGTCTGAAGTTCTCCATCTTGATAGCAAAGGTGTCATTGATTGAGTTGACATACTGATACGTCGCGTATCCGTTGAATTCCTTGCGCGAGATGATATCCACCACGCCGTTGATCATATGGTGATATCCATTCAGGGTGTCCAGGACGATGGTTGTGTTTTTCAGTTGGTTGATCTTCGCATTTTCCAAAATCAGGACTTCATTATTCTCGGGGGTAATTTTGGCATCGGCTACAATGATGTAGGGGATTCCGCTTACTTTCAACTGTTGCTGCTTGATGTCATACTCTGCCTTCTCAGCATTGAATGAAAGTGAGTCCAATTCCTTTCTCGTCGTATAGAAGTATGAATTCTCCAACGGTACATGCGCATCCCTCGTCATGGTGATTTTTTGAGTATTCAGATCCCACCGTGCATTTGGAATGGAGGTTTTGAATTGAGCGTAAGGAAAATCGATCGCAGCCACACCTTCAATCTCGGGGCTGATTTCAGCAAAATTTTCTGCCAGGTTGAATTTCAGACGAATGTCTTCACCTTGCAGCGCGGGTTTGTCGGGATTGGTCGTCTTCACCTGGAAGCGGGCATGTCTCGCAGAAAAATCTTTTGCAGAAAACCCTAATTCAGTTGAAACAGCTTCAGAGCCCCGGGTAATCAATTTGCCTGTACCTGTAACACCTGTTTTCGAAACCGTCAGTGATCCATCCAATTGAGCCGTGGTGGCGTAAAGATTAAACGGACCCTTTTGATTCTTCAGTTGAAAGCGATCTTGCCTCGGTTTCCATTTCAGTTCGTACTCTGGCAGGGTCACTTGTGGAAACCAAACACTGCCGATCTGCTTCTCTTTCAACTCGCCGACTTTTCCCTTGGCGATCACAGAATCCGGATAGAAAACAAAGTCAGGCGATTGGACGGTGGCGGCGAGATACTCGATTTTACCGTTCACACGCAACCCAGCGTTGTCGAGATTGATGCCCCCATAAACTTTTCCATCAGCTTTGAAAAGCTGGTAACCAGCTGGTGGTACTGAATGCGTGAACCCCAACGACTTGTCAGACATGGTATGAAGCTTCTCCTTGAAACTTGGAAACATCCCGCTCGAAACGAATGTGCCATCAAAATGAATAGATCCCGGATCTGCATCATTGAGACTGTCGAGTTTGAATGGTGGCACAACGAAGAAAACGGATCGGTCATAGGCGCCTCCCAGAATTTCGCTCCGGTCAAAATAGATCACCCCGCCGGCTGTTGCATCCAGCCGTGGGTAATGAGAAACTTTCATCTTGCCTGACTTATTACCAGGCAGGTTAATAAACAGCGTACCTGACGTCTTGTTATCTCCTGTCGACATGCCCGCCTCAGCCGACGCCACCGAATCGGCGCCAACCATGGCATTGTTTACCCTCCTGCGGCTCGTCTGACCTTTGGCATTGGTCTCTGTAACATAGAACCTGATAGAGTCGATCTTGTTGAGATTGATAAAGAAGCTGTCGTACTTGAAAGTGAAATCCTTGCCATTGATTTCAAAGTTTCCGGCTGTGATCTTTCCATCAAATTTAATGTCGCGGTTTTGAAGAATTGTAATAACACTACTATCGGGTTTCAAAATCACGTTGAGGGAGTCACTGACATTCACTTCATCAACACCCCTCACGATCATTCTGCGCTTCGGGAAATTAACCGTTGCGTTGGCCGTCTTCTCCGAGATTGAATGAACTTTCAGGTTATCATAGTCTGCATCGCCCTTTCTTGCATGAAAAATGTGAAATGCCTTTTCCTTGACCTGAACAATCCCTGTCGAAGCATTATAGTTGATTATTCCTTTCTGCGATAGAAAGGTCATGGCTACGCGCGCCTCCTCATATTTAAGTTTCGATGCCTGAACAACATCATCCACATAGAATTCCCTAAGTCCATTCCGTTCAGCATAGTTGACCACAACGGCAAGTGGATGGAATGTAAAGCCCTTCCCGCTTAGCAAACGGTAATCATCAGGATGGTAGTAGTCGGCAGACTCAATGATCATGGGTGCCTGATTGTTGCCACCGACGGTATTGAGGTTCATGCTGTCGGATTTGAGGTCCCATCTGATCTGGTCTGTACTAAAATCGACGCCAAAAAAAGACGAAGTATAGGGGGCGTCCCTGAGCTGACCTCGCTCCCGCTCCAGAAAGAGGCGCTTCTTGCCGTAATCATAACGCACTTGCACAGCAGGATGAAAGATGGAGTCATTATCCTGATAGAGTTGAATCATCGCCCGTTTCGCGGTAATGATGGAATCCTTGAACTCAAATTGCTTAGATCTTGCTGTGAACATTCGCCCATCGTCGTCCATCACTTCAAGCCTTGCGTACTCACCATCCACCGAACTACTATAAATACGATGACCGTTGAGTGCAAAGCCACCGGTGTACTTCATTTTGTCATGGCTGAGTCCCTCCATGACGACATTGCTCATAAAGGACATGAACCTTGGATACAGGGACGCTTGTTTGTCCTTGTGCTTAATGCTCTTGAATTCAAAAATGCCATCAATTTTTGTATTCACTTTCCCTGTATACCTCAGCTTGCCTTGCTCCGCTTTAATTTGGGGTTTATCAACGTTGAAGTTGTATTCCTTGAATTCGAAATGGACACTATCCCCATTGAGTCCTGCCGGATCCCAGCCAAAGGTTCCTTTCTCCCCCACAAACGTACCGTCGCGTAGAGACAGGGATCCCCTCGTTTTCTGCAAGGCCGCAGAATCATACTGCGTTGAAAAGTTAAACGTAACGCCTTCCATTTTCATGATCGGACCGCTCAACACAGGTTGCGGTGTGAACTGCATCCAGGATGGTGTCGTTTGCTCAACCTTCGTTGTGTCATTTTCCCAAACGGTGTTGTTATCCTGTGGCGCATTCTGGTTGTCCCACTGACCAAATGAATCCTTCGCCTTGGTGGTATCGGGTTGTTCGGGTGGAGCGTCCTCTATATAATCAAAGTAGTAGCTCTCTGGCTCTGCATGAAGCCTGAATGACCGTTCATAATGAAAGGCATGGTATTCGAAATAGTCCCGGCAATAGTGGAAAAAGGAAGCGATGCCAGGATATTTTTCCTTTGCAATGACCTTACCTGCAGTCTTCAGATAAGAGTTAACTTTCTCTTCGTCGGCGCCCTCCCGTTCAATGGCAAAACCGATCGCTCCGTAATAGTCAGCCAGCAGCGGAAAGGGTTTATATTTTCTTTTGCGCAAAATGTCCGTCTGCCGCATGATCATTTCCTGCTGATCGAGCGTCAGTTTATGCCAGGCCGTGGCAAACGTTCCTCCCACCATCGACGTCTCGGTGTTCTGGTTTGTCTCCATCATGACCCTCACGCTGTCCTGAAAAGCAAGTTTGTAGCCTCCTGGTGCCTGGGCTCCGGCAACAGTGGCGAACGAAGTCGCAATAATCAAGTTGAGAATGGCCTTTTTCACATGTATAGCGCCCTGAAATTCGGAAAATTAATTGGATTGACCGGCCCATATTCCTTAACGGAAGCAGGCGGCTTTCATGGATCGAACCAACGGTTTTTTTACACTGACCTCACCAGGGTGAGTGCCGCCCAATCTTCACGTTCAGCGTGGGAAATGGTATCAAGGCCGCAGGCCTTGGCCCTTGCGGATAAGTCGGGTATGTCCTTCACATAGAATCCGCTTAGTAAAAGCTTCCCTCCCGGCTTCAGGTTTTTGGCATAGATCGCCATTTCTGTCAGAAGGATGTTTTTGTTGATGTTCGCGAGGATCACATCAAAAGGATTCGGCCAGTCAAAATCAGCTATAGCTCCTTGACGTATCCGAATATTGGAGCATCCATTGAGCGCCGCATTCTCCTGGCCGTTGAGTATGCTCCACTCATCAATATCAAATGCCTCAACGTTGGAAGCGCCAAGTTTGGAGGCCATGATCGAAAGCACGGCGGTGCCACATCCTGCATCCATGACCAGTTTATTTCGATGGTCGAGGGTCATTTGACTTTTGATCATCAGGTGGGTGGTCTGATGATGTCCAGTTCCAAATGACATCTTCGGCGTAATGATGATTTCGTAGGGGTACTTTTTTTGAATCTGATGAAACTCCGCCCGAATCAGGCATTGATCATCAACGATTACCGGCTCGACATGCTTCTCCCATTCTTCATTCCAGTTCTGTTTAGGGACCGAGCTCGTCGTTATGGTCAAGGGGCTAACGTGAGCATACTTGTTCCTGATCGATTCAACGGCAGTCAGGTCAGCGCTGTCCTCTTCGGCATCCGCTTCGAATCCTGCATCGGTTTCCATGAACATGCCAAACCCGGCTTCCGCCAATTCAGCAATGAGTATCTCGGTGTATTCAGAAGGGCAAGTGACCTCCAGCCTGGTATAATTCACATCAACTAGTTCTCTACCTCAACAATCATTTCAATTTCAACAGCAAAGTTGTTAGGAAGCGCGTACATCCCGACGGCTGATCTCGCATGGCGACCCTTATCGCCAAAAACTCCTACCATCAAATCAGAAAATCCGTTGATCACTTTGGGTTGCTCTGTGAATGTTTCTGTGCAGTTGACCATTCCCAAGACTTTCACCACCCGCTTCACTTTGTTGAGGTCGCCGATTTCTGCTTTGAGCGAAGCCAATAAACTCAATCCGGTCTCTTTGGCTGCATCATAGCCTTGCTGGATCGACAGGTCTTTGCCCACTTTTCCGAAAACATTGGGGCCGTGTCCTGAAAGAAATACCAGGTTGCCAACACGGACTGCCTTGACATAATTGGCGATGGGTTTGGAGACGGCCGGAAGTTGCAGGCCCATTTCAGTAATCTTCTTTTCCACATCCTGAGCATGCACGAATGAGGTGGTAACGATCAAAAGGAAAAAAAGCAAGCATTTGGTTTTCATGGCATGATGATTTTATGGTAAGTTAACCGGTTCACTTGAATTTCTTAAATTCAAAATCTTTGACTTATGGAAGAAAAGAAGCGGTGCCCCTGGTGTCTTACGACGGAAACGTATATGCGTTATCATGATGAGGAGTGGGGCACCCCCGTACACGATGACCGGGTTCATTTTGAATTTCTTGTTCTCGAAGGGGCACAGGCCGGCCTCAGTTGGCTAACCATTCTTAATAAACGCTCCGGTTACCGTAAGAATTTTGCTGACTTCGATCCCGAAAAAGTAGCACGGTTTACACAAAAACGCATTGAAAAAATCCTACTTGATCCTGGTATTGTCAGGAACCGTTTGAAAGTTGTCGCTGCCGTAAACAATGCCAAACGGTTTCTTGAAGTACAGAAGGAGTTTGGGAGCTTTGATAAATACATCTGGCAATTTGTGAACGGGCGAACGATCGTCAACAAGCGTAAGACGACAAAGCAAATCAAGCCGACGTCAAAAGAGTCTGATGCCCTCAGTAAGGATCTCATCAAACGCGGGTTCAAATTTGTCGGCAGTACCGTCATCTATGCACATATGCAGGCCTGTGGACTTGTCAATGATCACCTGGTGGATTGCTGGAAATACAAAGGCTAGAAAAAATACTTCCACCAGGCATAAAAGCCAAGACCCAGGAGAACAAGTCCGGGAATGATTTTGATCAGTCGGCTTCCCTGAACATAGGGCGCAACCCTTTGTGCAAATATGACCAGCAGGGTCAGTAGTGCGAGTGCCCCAATGGCCGTTCCAAAAACATAGCTGTGCAACAGGCCTGGCGTACTGAGGTCAATCCATCCTTGCACTTTCAGGTAGGCGGTAAAGCCCATCCAATATGGAATGGCCATGGGGTTGAGGATGCTCAAAATAATCCCCCTCCTGAAACCGCTGTCATTGAATCTCTTTGCAAAACCTTTTGGTTCCCTGCTAGGCAGCAGGTTGATGATTCCCAACACCGTCATCACCAGGGCAGCAATGAGTTGAAAATTATCAAGCACTACAGGAGTAGAAGTAATGTAGTATTCGAATTGTACGCCAATCCAGGCATAAGGATATTCAATGATGGCCACAGCCAAAGCAAAGCGAAGGGCGATGTTGGTTTTCTTTTCGAGACCCAGTTGAAGGACGGTGATGTTGAGGGTACCCGGCGGGATTGATCCGATGAAGCTGAAGAAAAAACCTAGCAGGAATACCCAGAGGTAACTCATTGAGTTCTCAATGATTTGAATTGTCGGTATATCATTCGGGCTTCACTCAAGGGAAGATATGGAACACCGTGTCGGTGATTCTCTGTGCTCACACGGTAAATATCATGCCAATGTCGGAATAAAACCCGAATGGCCTCTACGAGCGAAAACCCAGGGTGATAAATATGCGCTGGTTCCGCTCCACAACCATTTAATTCCATGACCATCACACGGCCAGCCTCCAAATCCTGCATGCTCGCTGTGCGTAAGTCGTACCTTCCAAAATAAAATCCATTCACCTGCTTGCTGATAGCATCAAATGAAGCAGACAGTCGATCATTGATGAGATGATTGGCATTCAAAAATTTGGTGCCCAGACAATGATTGCCGATGGATACCAATTCGATTTTCTGTCCCGCGAGTATAACCTCGGACAACCTGTTTTGATAATCATGGCGGAGCGTTTCCCATTGAAGCCAGGCCCGGTCCTGTTGACCAATTAGATTTTCCAATGTACTCCTGCCGTCACCGGTCACTGACAACATTTCCTTTCCAACAATGGAGGTTACCCTTCCTGATGGTTCGCCGGGGAACCTCACATAAAATACACCAAACTCGAGTGGCAGGTCAACAAACTCCTGAACAAGGAATGAGATTTTGATTTTCTCGAGGTATCGATCGATTTCTTCTTCGGTGGAGATTTTTTTTACCATCCAACCCCGTTCGCCAAGGTCTGGCTTGAAGATCACCGGGAATTTCAGCCCTTCCTCAGTCATCACCTGCATAATCTCCGATCTCGTTGCTGAGTTTTTCATCAGCCGCGTTCTTGGCCGATGAGTAGCCGGAACCTTATTGAGAATATCAAACTTCGACTCACCAAACATCCCCCCCATGAGAATTCCCGGATTGGATGCGGAAAAGAAAATCAAAGAGCGCGCTTTCAACGAGAGCCATAGCCAGTAAGGAAATAGCGGGGCATGTATGACCCAAAAGGGCCAATATTCCCAGCTCCTGATCTTGATGAAAAAATGACTGCTCCTTATGCGGGCTAAAAGCGACATCGACATCAATGAGTCGCCATGGTCTCTTTGCGGAAGCGAACGGTGCTCGCGGCAACCCCAAAATCAGGCGGAACGGTAACATACGGAGCAACTTCACGCAGCCCTATCTTCATGATGGCCATGTGGTGTACGGCATGCTCTATATTGTATACCAGTTCTCGATAGTAGTTGGTACCGATGTGACAGGCAGATTCCTTTGCTTCATCATCCACCTCCAGTGTAAGCTCTTTGTTATGCCGTTGAGACCTCACAAAGTGCTCAATACGTGCAATCACTTCCAGAGCAAAGAACTTGTCCGACTCCATCAGTACATCACGATTTCGGCGGTCATAGTTGACCGTTCCATTGTCATAGGCTTCCTCCAGGCAAATGAAAAACTCAAGGGTATGCCTTAAATGCTGTCCCATGGTCGCCCCGCTTAGGGCATTGGATGGTTTAACAAAATCCTCCGGGTTCATGAGGTTGATCGTGTCCGCCAATTGGTGAAGCATATTGGCGCCAGTGTCAAATAGTTTCATAGTCAATATCAAATCTAATTTAATCGAAATATATCCTCACAGGGTATGGTCTATTGTGGAACAAGTTTTTTCCAGTGTTGTTCTGCCTTTACCTTGAGTATTTGTTCCTGTTGGTTCCACTTATTCAGCGTATTGTTTCCCCAGAAATTATAGAACAGGTATAGTTTTCCATCGAGAATTTTGAACGTACCCGGATCAATCTTCACTTTTTCTCCTGTCTCACCCATGGCATAGGCACACCAACCTCCAAATGCAGGCTCATATCTCGTTGGATCACTCTTGAACGCTGCGAGGTTAGCAGTGCTTGCAAACAAGTAGGTAATGCCCTGGTGTTTGTAGCTGAGGTCTGACCTGCCTTCCAGCGGGCGTTCGGAGAAATAACTTACCGGGTCATATCCGTCGATGGCAATACCCTTTCTGATATTGAAGTTCTCTTGCCGCGTGTTGGGTGATTGAGCCCACAGGGCGCTAAACAACAGGATTAAGCAAAGGGTAGAAATTCCAAATTTGATCATGCCTCATGAACGTAGGAGCCAAAAGTATGTTCATCCCGTCTGTGTGGAATGTCGTGCAGACTACATTTCTTTCTTTAGTCCTCCATTTCCCTGATGAGCGTCCATACCAGGTCAGGTTCATAACCCTTCCCAATGGCAAAACGGGCAGCCTGGTGTTTGATTTTAAATGCGTCTTCTCCGATGGCTTTTGACATTTTTGATTTCAACAGGGCTTTCAGGGTCTTCGTATATGCAGGTGAGTCAATTTCTCCCAACCCTCTCTGAATACACTTCGGGGTAACACCGTGGGCCTTGAGGGCGTGGACAATCTTGTTCCTGCCCCACTTCTTCATCCTGAATTTTCCTCCTGCAAATGCTTTGGCAAATCGTTCCTCATTAAGGAATCCATCGGTGATCAGTCGTGTCAATGCCTGCTCGACTTCGGAGGGATACAGTCCATATGAAAAGAGTTTGTTACGAACTTCCTTGTGTGAACGTTCCTGGTAAGCGCAATACTTGCCAATACGCTGATAGGCCTGCTCCGGAGTAAATCTCTTTGTTGATTCCTGATCTTCGCCTCTCCTTGTGATGGCCATGGTTGCAGGCAGGTGCTGACTTATTCTTTGATGAGTCCTTTGGTTTTCAGGATGCTTCCCAAAAACTTCCTTTCATTGTCTGTATTGAAAATCTTAAATGGAAGGTGTATCAGCTGTGCTTTGTTGACATACAGCAGGTAAAAGTCCTTCCCTGTCTTGGCCCGTTTGATTTGATCCCACTTCAATGGCATTCCTTCGCGGGCGTTGATCTTCATCACAATCTGCTGGCTTGTGATCTCATACGAAAAACGTTCAAACAACATTTTTCCCTGATCCAGCTGTGTGACACCATAGAACTGGACAAGCCAAAACAATACATAAAGGCCGTATGCAAACACACCACCGATGATCCACCACACGCTAGGAATCCAAAAGTAGAGCAGGCAGATTCCCAACGCAATGGGAATGGTCCACCACTGCTGCTTCAGCACACTGCCCAGGGCCATTTTTATATAGAGGGGCTTCTCAAGCCGGTAGTTCCTTGTTTTTACAATCATATCTTCACTTTGAACGGGCCGCAAAGTTAATCGGCGATTGCCAATCTGCCTATTTTTAACGGACGACCTTCAGGCTTAGGTCAATGCTCCGAACCGTATGGGTCAAGGCTCCCATGGAAATGAAGTCGACGCCGGAAGCGGCAACAGCACGAATATTTTTTTCTGTAATCCCTCCACTGGCTTCCGTCTTGCAAGTATCACCGATGCGCTTCACCGCTTCTTTCATTTCATCAATCCCCATGTTATCCAGCATGATGATGTCCACGCCACCCGCTTCCAAAGCATGCTCTACTTCACGCATCGTCCGGGTTTCTACTTCGATATCCAGGTGCTTTCCTGTCTTCTTCAGATAAGCATGCACCCGTGCAATGGCCTGTCCAACACCGCCGGCAATATCAACGTGGTTGTCTTTGATCATGATCTTGTCATACAGTCCAAACCGGTGATTAATGCCACCACCAATAGCTACTGCCCACTTCTCCATCAACCTGAAATTCGGCGTAGTCTTGCGGGTATCCATCAGCCGGACTTTTGTTCCTTCCAGAAGCTGACAGAGCTTATGTGTTTGCGTTGCAATCCCACTCATCCGCTGCATGCAATTGAGGATGAGCCGTTCCGTGCTCAGTATCACACGAGCGGGGCCCTCAGCGATAAATGCAACATCGCCTGGCTTGATCACAGAACCATCTTCAAGCAGGATGTCCATTTTTACCGTGGGGTCAACAAATGCAATGACTTGTTGCGCAAGTGAAACGCCGGCGAGAATTCCCGAATCCTTCACCATCAGCTGTACCCGAGTAGTCGAATCTTGCGGCACCGTAGCGAGCGACGTGTGATCACCCTCACCAATATCTTCGTTGAGGGCAGATTCAATAAATGATGTAATGCTTTCTTGTGTGAGATACGAAGGATGCGAACGACGGATCACAGGAGGTGGAAACTATTCCTTCACAAAGCTGATTTCGTGGACCAGGTATGGTTCACCAACTTGTCGCACCCGGATGAGGACGTTGTAACTCTCATTGGCACTCAGGTATCGTCCGATGGCAAACTGCAGGCCTCCTTTGGAAGAACCTGTATGAACAATGGTAAAGTCAGTAACCGGATGTTTCTTGAAAAAGTCCTTGAGGAGAAATTCTGATTGTGCCTTGCTGTAGGTATTGATATTACCCTCAAGATTGATGTCCACCGAAACGGCAAAGCTCTTGACCAACGCAGTGGCGTCGTTGCTCTTAATGGCATCCCTTACTGGATTGAATATTTCAGGCTGTGCTACTCCAGCAGTCGCCGCCACAACCCACAATATCCCAATAGTTGCTAATCGTCTCATGATTTGCCTATTCCTTCCAAAAGTATGCCATTATATACTCCCTGACAACAAAGGTGACAGCGGCTGAAATCACCTCCAGGGCCTATATTTGAAGGATAAATCCGGCGACAATGAAAAGAAAGGTGCTGCTGATGATCCTTGATGGCTGGGGAATCGCCAAAGATCCCAAGGTCTCCGCCGTAGACCACGCCAGTACTCCTTACATCAAGTCGCTGTATACACGCTATCCTCATAGCAAGCTGGAGGCCTCTGGCCTTGCCGTAGGACTACCACTCGGACAAATGGGCAATTCCGAAGTTGGTCACATGAATATTGGGGCTGGCCGTGTTGTTTACCAGGATCTGGTGAAGATCAACAAAGCCATCGACGACAAAGATCTTGACAGGAATCCCGCTCTGCTTGAAGCTTACGCGTATGCCAAAAAGAACAATTGCAAAGTGCATCTCATGGGTCTCCTTTCCGACGGAGGCGTTCATTCACATATCAGGCACCTCGAAGCGCTGTGCACCATCGCGCACGCTCACCATCTCGATCGCGTCTTTGTTCATGCCTTTACTGACGGACGCGATACGGATCCCAAAGGTGGAGCAGGGTATATCACTGATTTGGAAAAGCACCTGAGCGCTACAACGGGAAAGATCGCCAGTGTTGTTGGCAGGTATTATGCCATGGATCGCGACCGGCGCTGGGAACGGGTTCGGGTTGCTTACGACTTGTTGGTCCACGGAAAAGGTGCACCTCACAAGAGTGCTATACAAGCCATTCAGGAATCCTATTCGTCAGGCATAACAGATGAGTTTGTAAAACCAATCGTTATCACCCAACAAGATGGCAAGCCAGTCGCAACAATTGAAGAAGGTGATGTGGTCATCTGTTTCAATTTCAGAACGGACCGGGGTCGACAAATAACACAGGCGCTCACGCAACAGGACTTCCCGGATCAGGGGATGAAGAAAATGAAACTTCATTACGTGACCATGGCCAATTACGACGACTCTTTCCGACAGGTCAATGTGATTTTTGACAAGGACAATCTCAACAATACGCTCGGTGAAGTACTTGCCAGGGAAAACAGGAAGCAGATCCGGATTGCTGAAACAGAAAAGTATCCGCATGTCACCTTCTTTTTTTCCGGCGGCCGGGAGGAACCATTCTCAGGTGAAACACGGATTCTTTGTCCTTCACCAAAAGTGGCAACGTATGATTTGAAACCTGAAATGAGTGCGGGGGACATCCGTGACAAAATCATCCCTGAGCTTGAAAAAAAAGAAGCTGATTTCATTTGCCTCAATTTTGCCAACCCGGATATGGTGGGTCACACAGGCGTGTTTGATGCGGCAGTAAAAGCATGCGAAACTGTCGACCAGTGTAATCAGGCCGTGACGGAAACGGCGCGTAAGAATGGCTATGTCACCATCATCATTGCTGACCATGGAAATGCAGAGCTCATGGTCAATGAAGATGGCACGCCCAATACGGCCCATACCACCAATCTGGTACCATGTATTGTCGTCGATGACCTTCAGAGTCATACGGTCAAAGACGGAAAGCTCGGCGATCTTGCCCCAACCATTCTCACCCTGCTTGGAATCCCAGTCCCTGCGGAAATGACCGGGAACCAATTGATTGATTCGAAAGTTAAGTAGTATCGCGATGCTCAAGCCCTTTGACCAACTGCCCTCAACTTCCCGCCTCTGGATTTATCAGGCGAGCAGAAAATTTTCATTGCCGGAACGGCAATTGATCCGTACACAACTTGATGCACTATGTGAAGAGTGGTCGGCACACGGCGTGCCATTACACACTTCATACGAAGTTATGTTCGATCAGTTTATCATCCTTGCCGTGGATGAATCCTCAGCCGGAGCCAGCGGCTGTTCCATTGATGGAAGTGTCAGGACGTTGAAAGCTATCCAACAGGAGGTAGGCCTTGACTTCTTTAATCGCCAGGAGATCGCTTTTCTCATCAACGAATCCATCCACACGTACGCCATGTCAGCCATGAGCACGCTCTTCGTCAACGGTGTACTAAACGGGGAGACCATTACGTTTAACAATGCGTTGACGACCAAAAACGAATGGGAAAACGGATGGAAAATTCCCGTGAAGGACAGTTGGCTCGCCCGTTATTTACCTAAATCAGTGGTAGCTAAGCCGTCTCATTAACCTGTCGTTTTTTGTACCTTTCGAAGCAATGATTCAAGGAAACGGATCAATACGGATTTTTCTGGCTGCCCTCTTAATGGTGGGCATTCTTGGCTGCAGTCCTGAAAAGAAAGCTCTCAAGGAGTTTAAGTTTGGAAACTTCGAGCGCGTCATCGAATACTATCAGAACGTGTTGAAGAGCAATCCAAACAGCGGACGGGCCAATTACTATATCGCTGAATGTTACCGGCAATCAAACCGAATCAAACTTGCAGAGCCTTACTATCAGAAAGCTGGTGGCGCGGGGGTCAACAAAGACTCTGTGTTATTGTATCTCGCCAAGGCACAACAAGCCAACGGCAAATACGCCGAAGCTACCCAAACGCTTGAATCACTGAGGGCCGGCACCAGCGAAGAGAAAATGCGCGATAAGGCGGTGAAAGAACTTGCCGGGATGACCTACCTGGATGAACTCAACAACCGCAAAAGTTACTACCGGGTCAAAAACCTGGAGGCACTGAATTCCAATTTCAGTGAGTATTCACCGACATACATGAATGGAGAATTGTATTTCACCTCGTCAAGATCCAATGACCGCATTTATGGAGCGACGGGCACTCCATACACAGACCTCTATAAAGCAGAAACACAAGGCGCTGTGGTGGATATCAATACGGTGAAGCCGCTCCCTGAGTCCATCAACACACCCAATGTCAATGTAGGCACCATCACCTTTTCTCCGGATGGAAAGACCATGGTCTTCGCAAAAGGAAACACCGGGAAGCGTAAAGGCGCCAACGACGTAGACCTTTTTCTCTCAAGGTATAGAAGCAATGCCTGGACAGAGCCCATCCAGATCAATATCAATCAACCGGATTCGTGGGAATCGACACCTGCATTTAGTCCCGACGGAAGAACGCTTTACTTTTCTTCCAATCGAAAAGGAGGATATGGCGGGCTCGACTTGTACTCTGCTCAGATGGACTCACGTGGTCGTTTTGCAAGAGTTCGCAACATGGGACCCGATATCAATACTTCAGGCAACGAGACCTTTCCTTACGTTTCCGAAAACGGCAAATTCTATTTTTCATCTGACGGGCATCCGGGATACGGCATGCTTGATATTTACGTTGTCAACAGGCTCAACGGCAAAACAGCCGTCGACAATCTCGGCCAGCCTGTCAATTCCACCGGCGATGACTTTGGAATCTTCCTGTTCAAACCAGACCGTGGGTTCTTTACCAGCAACCGTGATGGCGGCAAGGGCGACGACGATATCTACACATTCATCAACGATGATCCCAATCTGCGCGTCGTCAATTATTACCTGCAGGGAATTACCTATTCCATGCGTCCGGACAGCACGCGTCAAATTCTTGCAGATACAAAAGTTACCCTCCTGGATGGAAAGGGTGATGTCATGCAGGACTACGTAACGGGGAATGACGGAAAATTCCTTTTCCGTGTTTATGAAAATGAAAAATATACACTCATCGGCGAGACTGACGGTTTCCTGGTGAAACGGGGACCTTACCAGACGATTGGCAAGTCGGTGGCCCCCGAAACATTGAGAGAGTTGCTCACCAACATTACACTCGACACGCTGCTGGTCCTCGACCGGTTGGAAAAGAACAAGGTTTTTGTACTCAACAACATCTACTTTGGTCTCGACAGCGCGAACATACGGCCTGCCTCAGGTCGGGAACTTGACAAGTTGGTTGAGGTACTCAATGACAACCCGGAAATAAAAATTGAGATGTCATCCCATACCGACAGTATTGGTTCTGTTGAATACAACATCAACCTGTCCCAGCGAAGGGCCACCTCTACTGTCAATTACCTGATCAAAAAAGGAATCCCCGCTGAAAGACTGGTGGCCAAGGGATACGGTGAATCAAAGCCCATTGCGAGGAATACCAACCGCGACGGTACTGATAATCCAGATGGCCGTCAACGCAACCGCCGTACCGAATTCAAGATCCTTGAAATCGGCATCCGCCCTGTTAAAGATGATGAGGATGAAGACGATAAGTACTTCAAGGGCGATGACAAAGGCGAAGACAAGGAAAATCAGCCTTAATAACCTTTCGTAATTCCTTTTTCTATTGCGGGAACTCCCTGCTTCATCCAGGCTGGCTCCGGTGCGCCTTTCAGGTAGAAGTCAAAAAACTGCTTCATGCGTATCTGAAAGTCCATCCGGTTTTCACGCTTAACCGGCCAATGAGGTTCACCATTATAGTTGAGCATCCAGACTGGTTTGTTCAAACGCCTTAACGCCAGATACATTTCTATACCCTGATACCAGGGCACAGCATCGTCAGCGTCATTGTGAAGGAGCAACACAGGTGTTTGAATTTTGTCGGCAAAGAAAAGCGGGGAGTTCTCAATGAACAGCATGGGTTTCTCCCACAAGGTTCCGCCAATTCTGCTTTGCGAGTGCTCGTATTGAAACATTCGGCTCAAACCGGTACCCCATCGGATGCCTCCATATGCACTGGTCATATTGGCGACGACAGCGCCGGCCTCAGCAGCCTTGAAGAGATTGGTTCTTGTGATCAGGTATGCAATCTGATACCCACCCCAACTATGACCCTGGATACCAATATTCTTCTCATCAACAAATCCCTTGTTGATAAGTGTGCTGACCCCTGGCATGATGCTATTGAAAGCACTTTCTCCGGGGAAACCAATCTTGTATACAATATCAGGAACGAAAACCAGGTAGCCGTCGCTCACATAGGTGGACCTGTTGATGGTTGACCGAAGGGGCGTAGGCGGAATGTATGCATGAAGATTGTCGCTTTCGCGCTCATAGAAGTAAACAATCATGGGGTACTTCTTTTTCGGATCAAAACCCTCCGGTTTGTAGAGCAGTCCCGTCAATGGGACATTGTCGCTGGAATTCCATTTCACAAGTTCTGCGGTTCCCCAGAAATAATCCCTCATTTGTGGGTTGGCCTGACTCAGCTTACGTAGTCCCCCCAGATTCATATCGGCCGTCCACACATCCGGGAACTCCCTAAAACTCTCGCGAGTCAAAAGGAGGCGATCGGCGCTTTTGGCTTTCGAAAGGCTTCCGAATCGATAATCGTCCATCACCAACTTAGTAAGCACTCCGCCCTTCGACAATCTATAATAGCCCGACGCTTTGGTGGTTTCGTTGAAAGCCGAAAGGAGCATATCCTTATTTGCATCGATGAACCGCTCTTCGATATCCAACTTCACATATCGAAAAATGACTTTCTCATTGCGCCCAATCCTCGTCAGGTTGACAGCGGGTTTTTTTCCATTCGGGTCAAGCGACCATAGGTCATACCTGTCATACACGATAAACTGATTGTCATCGGCTGTCCATCCAGCAGAGCCGTATGAACCGGGGTAATCAGGCTCATCATTTTCTTCATTGGCAAACATCACCGGCAACCCTTTCGTGAGGGTCGTGGTCTGTTTGTCAGCAAGAGAATAACTCTGCCATGCAGTATCTGTCAGACTAAACCAGTAAACAAATTGCGCCTTCGGTGACAGGCTGGCATTGCCCTTTACTTTTTTTGCCACAAGGTTGCGCTCTTTCCTGGCGAGATCGAACAAATAGAAATCGTTAAACGCGGAAGGGTCCCACGTAATCATCTTGCGATAAGGCAGATTGGTTTCTCCGAGCACCACAGGTGCATTTCCTTCGGCGCCCATCTCAATGGAAGGTACCTCACGGTCTCCGAGCTGCATGACCTGCTTTTGTCCCAACTCCACGACTGCCAGGTACGAGCGCTTCCTCTCCATCTCCAATTGTTTGTTCTGCTGCGGATAGATGTACCCATCTTCACCACCCCAAATTTCCACCTGGACAATTTCTTCTGTAAGCCGTGTCGTATCCTGAACAAGCGGCGTGGGTGCCGTTCCAAAAAACAATCGGGCGCCATCCTTGGAGAACAATGGGGTGTAATACTCACTTGTCGTCCAGTTTTGAGGAATGCCCATCGACTTTTCTACATCAAGAAAAGCAGCCAGCGCATCACCCGCTTTCCAATGGTACAATTGGAAATGACGGACCAATGCCTTTGTTGTGTCCGGATCCACAAGAAAGGAGGCTTGAGAGCCCTTTTCATCCAGTGCAAGTCCCTTGATTTTGTATTTGCTTCTGCCTGTGTACAGGGTTTGCAGCTTTTCTTGTTGAAGGTCATACCAATAAACACCAGCCTTCACGGTGGAGTCATTGCCACTCGTAGAGAAAAGCATGCTGTTGCCATTTCTGGAAAAGATATATTCCCTGACAAAACCAAATGAAGTCTCCTTACTGTTGCCAAGGTTTCTCAGCACCAGGAGAAAACCATTGTCCTCCGAGTACTTCTTCACTTTTTTTGCCTTCGGTGGTTTATCACCTTTTGGTTTTTCTTCCTTTGGAGCTTCACGTTGAAACGCCAACCATCCTCCCGATTTTTCCGGAACCTTGAATGATCTCACTTCAGGGATTCTCTCGACTTTGCGGGTGGTGAATGAATAGATGCCGAGAGAATCCTTGGGTAAATCCTCTTTCTTTTTCTTTTGGCGCCGCAGTTCTTTCACTTCAGCCTGCCGGGCCTTGATTTTGAAAACAGCGAACTGGCTATCAAAGGTCAGGGTCATGTTATCCGCCCTGGACACGGAGTCTCTCGTTCCGGATTTCAAATCATGGAAGTATACTTTTCCATCGCCGTCCTGTGGACTAATGACATACACCGCATGGCTTCCATTGGGTGTGAGTGCTTTGTATGGAATCTCCTTCCAGGAGTCATAGACGGCATGTGAAAGTGGCTTCTTAACAGCAG
>JAEUUD010000053.1 GCA_016787625.1 Cyclobacteriaceae bacterium | reverse complement strand
CATCCAATTACTCACCGGTGATTCGGCCCCTCCGGCTAAAGCAGGAAGATCAAACCAAACTTTACGGGAATTACCTCAGTGCTGGCCTGGGAAATTACCAATCCTTCTTTGCTGAGGGAGCCGTGGCCACCAAACGTGACAAGACCAAAATGATTGGCGCGGATTTCTTTTGGAGAAGTTCTGGAAAGGGTCCTGTTGACGAAAGCCACTCTGCCAATTCAAGCACCAGGGTCATGTTGTTTGGAAAGCGGGTCATGGATGCCGTTACCATGTCTGGCGACCTGACTTACCTTAATCAGCGCAACTATTTTTACGGTTATGCACCCGGTACAGACATCGACCGTGACCTCCTGAAGCAGGTATATGAAACCTTTGCTGCCAGGGCTGGCATCGAGAACTCCCGCGAGGCAACCCTCGACTACAAGCTGGATGTTGGCTACAGCCATCTGAGGGATGCATACGTTTCCACCGAAGGTCAATTCTCAATGAAATTCAACGGCACCTATGCCCTGGAAGGAAACCGTTCAGTTGTTCTTGATGCAGATGCATTCCTCATTAATCGAAAGGATTCTTTGTTCTCGGAAAGTAGAAACCTGGTGCACCTCCGTCCAAGCTATTCACTGCGACCGATGGACAAACTCTCATTGTCGCTCGGAATAAACATGGCCCTTCAGAATGATGTATTTTCTGAATCAAATTCTCTTAATGTCTATCCGAATGTTTCGGGAAGATATGAAGCGTCGGAAAAGATCGCATTGTATGCATCCATATCCGGTGACATTGATCGCGTCAACATGCACACACTGACAGCCCTTAACCCCTGGCTTAAGGCTAACAGTTCAATCACGAATACCAACAGGGCTCTTGATTTTCAGGCTGGTGTAGAGGCCAACATTGGAAGCAAGCTGACCACCCGGATAGGCGCAGGCTTTGCAACGTTGAAGAACCTGTATTTTTTTCAAACGGTGAGAGACCCGTTCAATCCGGCAGGGATTCCCGTAGGTGCCGACGTTGATAAGTTTGAGTTGGTCTACGACAAGGCCACCGGCAGAATGAACCCATACATGGAGGCTACTTATAATGAGTCTGACGTCTTTTCCATGACCCTTCGTGCTGATTACTTTAAGTACACGACAGAAACCATTGCTCAGGCCTGGCATCGTCCCACCTATCGAACAGACCTTCAACTGAAATACAGTTTGTACAGCAAACTGATATTTCAGGCAGGCATTGTTGCCCAGGGAGGTATGGTAGCCTTGGATCCTGTGGTCGGGGAGGTGACGCTGCAGCAGGCCTTTGATGTTAATTTTCGGACAAGATATTTTTTCTCAAAACAGATTTCAGCCTTCATTCAATTCGACAACCTGCTGTCAAATCAGTACCCGTTATACCTGAGTTATCCGACTCGTGGATTTCAGGCACTGGTCGGCGCTAGTTGGAGCTTCTAGGGAGGGCGAACTTGGTATTTATTGTGAATTTTACGTTATTTTTGTTTAGCATAAAGCAACACTAAACCCTAATCCCATGGCTGGCAACAATGCTGGAGACGACAAAGATCAGACATCAGGTTCTGAAGAGAACTTCGGGTTGCCTGATATCGAATATAAGCCCCTCGAGGAGACGGCTGCCAAGGCAGCTGACCAGGGTTCAGAGTCATCGACACCACCGCCTTCGTCCGGTTCATTCGACAGTTATTCAGTAGATGATTCCAAGTCAAAGGCACCGGTCGTGCTTACCGTGGTCATCATTTTAGTGTTGGCCATCGCGGGGTACCTCATGTATAATTTTGTGTACAAGCCCGGTGCTGAGGAGAAGGCGAAAAAGGAGTTGGCTGCCAAACAGGAAGCTCAGCGTAAGAAGGAAGAAGCAGACAGGATTGCCCGTGAGAAAGCTGCGGAAGAACAACGCAAAAGAGATGAGGCTTTAGCGAATGCAAAGCCAGCAACGGGTACAATCGAGGTACTAAATGACCGCACCCGTCGTTATTATGTGGTCGTGACCAGCGATATCGATGATGACCTGCTGATGGACTACGCCAGGAAGCTGAGTGCCAACGGCGTCAGTACGAAGGTGATCCCACCGTTTGGAGGCAAGAAGTTTTACCGCCTTGCAATCGCTGACCATGAGACATTTGCTCTGGCCCAGACCAGCGCTGACGCCTCCAAGGGTACCTATGGTGCCGGGGTTTGGGTGCTGAAGTACTAGAGCGCATACGGAGCCAAGTGGCCCGATTTTAGCTTTGTCGTTTATATATTTTTTAAACTATGGTATTCGCACAAATCGTTGCAGGAAGTACACCGCCTGAGGCCACCACACTTTCGGTTGTTGAGCTGGCCATCAAAGGTGGATTCATGATGGTTCCCATCATCCTAAGCTCGTTCGTCGCCGTGTATATTTTTGTTGAACGTATCCTCACCATCAATAAGGCCAATCAGAACCCGGATGCATTCATTGGGAGGATTAAGGAAATGGTTCTCAAAGGAGACATCCAGGCCGCCCGAATGCTCTGCAGCCAGTTCGACAGTCCTATTGCCAGAATGATTGAGAAAGGCGTCGCACGGATTGGCAGCCCTTTAAAGAATATCGAGGCGTCCATTGAAAATGTTGCCAAGATCGAACTCTTCAAACTTGAAAAGAACCTCTCGATACTTGCCACGGTCTCCGGTGCTGCTCCGATGATGGGCTTTCTCGGTACGGTGATCGGGATGGTTGAAGCATTTATCGCCATAGCGCAGGAGGAAGGATCGGTAAGCCCTAAACTACTTTCGTCAGGTATCTATACGGCCATGATCACAACGGTTGCCGGACTTGTTGTTGGTATTATCGCTTATCTCGCCTACAACTACCTGGTCACCCGGGTATCGAAAGTGGTGCACAAGATGGAGTATTCGTCCATTGAATTTATTGACTTGCTCCAGGAGCCACGATAGTTCAGATCATGGATTTAAGGACCAGAAATAAGGTTGATGTTTCGTTCAGCATGGCTTCCATGACGGACCTGATCTTCCTGTTGCTTATTTTCTTCATGCTGACCGCATCGTTTGTTACACCTTCCGGCCTTCCGGTGAACTTGCCTACCAGTAAGGCCAGTACCATTGAAGTGCAAAAGGTATCCATTACAGTGACTAAAGAATTACAATACTACGTTAATGATAAACGTGTGAATAAGAGCTCGTTAGAAGAACAGCTAAAGCCATTACTTTCAGCATCTGGCGGCGTGGTGGTCCTTCATATTGACGAGAGTGTTCCCACAAAAGAACTGGTCTACGTCGCGGGGATAGCCACGGCATTGGAGGCCAAAGTGACCATCGCCACAAAGCCGAAGTAACATGGAAGAGCAGGAGCGCAAAAATCGCCGGATTGGACTTCTTACCTCGGGTGGTATTCATGCTGCATTGTTCCTGGCTTTGTTTTTCATGATCGCCTGGCGTGCTCCCGATCCACCACTTCCTGAGTATGGGATTGAACTGAATTTTGGGCTTGATGCTGCTGGATACGGTGATGTGCAGCCAGAGGAACCTGTAGGCAGTGAATCGGAAGAAGTAAAAGACGTTTCTCAGGAGGTACCTGCAGAAGAAGTCCCTACGGAACAGGAAGAAGAATCGACAGAGACGAACACGAAGGAAGCTGAAGTACCACCCGTATCAAAGGTTGAGAGCCCTGTGGTAGTGAAAGAGGAGAAGAAAGAACCGGCCAGGCCAGCGCCTACTGAACAGAAAAAGGAAGAAGTAAAAAATACCTACGAACCCAAGAAGGAGACGCCCAAGGAACCTGTTGCTGATGCCAAAAAGGGTGAGCCTGGCAGTCAGGGCGACAACAAAGACAAGACTGGTGACAAGGGAAGCCCAGAAGGGAAATTGGATGCCAACGCCTTGTACGGAACCCCCGGTGGTGGAGGTGGTGGCACTGGGTTGAGCCTTGTTGGAATGACTGGTTGGGCGTGGGCTGACAAGCCAGCGCTGCCTGAGCTTCCGGATAACGAGAACGGCCGGATCATTTTTGAGATAGAGTGTGATGATAACGGCGACATCGTCGGCATCAAGACAGTTGAGAGAACGCTGAGTCCTAAGGCGGAGCAGTTGCTGAGAGATGAAATAAGAAAGAACTCGCTTGTCAGGACGTCTGATGGAAAGGTACCTGAACGCTCGAAAGGGCGAATCGTGTTTGTCCTTCGGACGAAATAATCCTCAGACCTTATAGAGGTTCCTTGCAATACCTTCCGGAATACCCTTTGGAACGATCTCGGCCAGCTTGGAACTGAGCCAGTTGGTGAATCCAGGGATGATCTCCATCTTCCCGGCAAGCATTCCACTTACGGCGGTTTTGGCAACCGCCTCAGGGGTCATGCTGAATTTCTCAGCGCGGTCTTTGATGATCCCTAGCCTCGCCCTGTCGATAAACCCTGTGCTGGTTGGTCCGGGACTAAGGCAAGAAACTGAAACTGGTGTTCCTGCCATCTCCCTGCTCAGCCCTCGTGTAAACAACAAGACAAATGCTTTTGTAGCAGCGTAGGTAGTGAGCGTAGGCACAGCCTGATAGGCGGCAGTGCTGGCGATATTAAGTATGTAGGATTTCTTGTGGCGCTCCAGGTGCGGCATGAATGTCTTACACATTCCCGCCAATGTGACCATGTTGAGCTGCATCATCCCCAGGAATTCTTCAGTAGGGACATCCTTGACCGTTCCCCATGATGCGTAGCCGGCGTTGTTGATGAGGATACTGACCTCAAATCCGTTTTGATTAACCCAGGCAAAAACCTTGGCTACAGCATCTGGAAGTTCGAGGTCGAGGGACAAGTATGATGCAGAGACACCAAAGTCCTTTTTGATCGCATCAACAGCTGCTGAAAGTTTATCGCCAGATCGGGCAACGAGGAGCACATCGTGCTTGCGCGAGGCCAGTTCCCGGGCAATTGCAAGGCCAATACCACCGCTCGCACCGGTGATCAGCGCATAAGGCATACTACTTGTCGGTCAGCGATTGAAAGCGCTGGTAGAAGAGCGGTTTGCTGTTTTCGTCGCGGGGCTGGTACTTCCCTGAGATGATCGGGATGTACATCACACGACGACGGCTTTTTTCTCCAACAAACGGTGACTGAGCCACACGGTGCCAGATGCGGCCGTCGTGAACAGTCAAGTCTCCAGGTTCAACGGTAAGACCAATTTCCTTTTTGTCAGCTTTGTTGCTGAGGTAATACACTTTGCGGAAGAGCAGGGTGGCAATTCCTTTATTGTGTGTTCCGGGAAGAATGCGCAGACCGCCGTTTTCAGGTGAGGAAGCATCGAAATGCAGACCAACGTTCAACATCGGCATGATCTTGTTGCCGTAAAAAATATCGCGCAATGCGTCTGTGTGCCAGCCTAACTGACTGAAATTGCTATTGGCCGTATTGACGTAGTGATTAAAAACCAGTCCGTCTTTTTCGTTCTCACCAATTCTGGAATCCGGAGCGCCGATGAATTCGAACAGCGCTTTCAGCTTGGGTTCCTTGAGGAATGTTTCAAAAATAGGGGCGAAGTGATTGAGGAATGCAAATCGCTGTACAATCGTCTTACCGTCAACGTCGGTTCCGAACTTAATGGGAACACCGTTGACCATTTTCCTACCCTCCTTAATCCACTGATCCTGTACCCGTTGCGACTCTTTCAGCATTTCTGCCACTGTCTCACGATCTACAAAATTCTTAAAGTGAATAAATCCGTAGGTTTCAAAGAACTGCAATTGTTCTTCCGTCAACTGATCGCCAAGGGTGAATCGGGGATATGTCCCGTTCACTGTATGACGCTTTTCGCTCGCAACCGTTTCCTGCATTGTGTCCTTCTATTTTAGCTCATTTTCGAACCCGCAAAATACTTGAATTTTACTGAATTGTTACTACTTGGCCTCCAATTCGTTAAAAATCAGGCCTTTTTTGTCCACGTAGGGGTATTTTTTGTCGGTATGCCTGCCAGGTACCTTCTTACTCCAAGGAATACAAGATAGGTAATGATCGGCGCGGCGATCAGATCGATTGTATAATGAACGTGTTGCCAGGCCAGGAAGAGTGCCATCACCCCAGTGCCGACTGACTTGGCTGCAAACCACCAGCGGTTACGCTCAACAAGGACCAGTACCATCATCGTACTTACGTGCCCGGAAAAGAAAAGATCCTTCGCAAAGCTGTCTTCAGGATATACCAGGGTGGCGGAAATAGGATCAATGAGCAGGATCATATCACCTGGCGGCTCAAGGGTGACAACGTACATCGTCAACATTCTTATAACATTGATGACACAGTAGGTTGTCAACGCCGTGGTGAACAACGTGGCGGACCCGGCATAGTAGATCACGGTCTGCACAATAGCGATAGCCAGGATGGCAAAGACGGCATTTGACCAGTCGACCGGAGTAAACAGGTTGAGGAAATGGTCGTTGAGGAGTATTCCTGCCTTGGGCCCAATGACTTCCAAATAGTAGGTAGGCATGTAGGTGACCATCATGGTCAATGTGGACAGGCAAAAGAGGATGGCCAGCCGACCCCTGCTGCTTCGAACTAACTCACTCCACGTCATCCTTTGTCGGCAACGATGAGGTGGTAGTTCTTTTTGCCTTTCTGAACAAGCAGGTAGCGATCATGGAGGAGAGCAAAGCCAGGTTTCTGCTGGGGGTCACTCACTTTTATCTTGTTGATGCTTACGCCACCTGCCTGGATCATTCGTCTTGCTTCACCCTTGGAAGGGAAAATAGAACCCTTGGTTGTTTCGGAAAGCAAATCAGTAACCGTTGCTGCAGCAACGATCGAATCATGAGATACATGAACCACGGGTACGCCTTCCATCACGGCAAGCAGTGTATTCTCGTCGAGGCGTGACAGATCTTCGGTCACCGAATTTCCAAACAGGATCTGTGAAGCCTGCCTTGCAGCCTCAAGGTCCTGCCTGGAGTGCACACGGATCATGATTTGCTTTGACAATTCCTGCTGAAGGCTGCGTAAATGAGGCGCCTTCTGGTGCTCCATGATCAGGTTGTCAATCTGCTCTTTGGGCAAGTCGGTGAAGATGCGGATGAAACTGGCGGCATCCTCATCGGAGGTATTCATCCAATATTGATAGAACTGGTAGGGGGAAGTCCTGGCAGCGTCAAGCCAGACATTGCCCTGTTCGGTCTTACCGAACTTGGACCCATCGGCCTTCTTGATCAGAGGTGTCGTGAGTGCGAAGGCCTCTCCGCCATCTTTTCTGCGGATCAACTCGGTTCCTGTAACGATGTTTCCCCACTGATCGGAGCCTCCCATCTGAATACGGCAGCCCTTGTTCTTGTATAACCAATAAAAATCATATCCTTGAACCAGCTGGTAGCTGAACTCTGTAAAAGATAACCCTGACTCAAGCCTGTTCTGAACGGAATCTTTGGCCATCATGTAATTGACCGTCAGGTGTTTTCCAACATCACGGATAAAATCAAGAAATCTGATTTCTTTGAACCAGTCGTAGTTATTGACCATTTCAGCTTGACCTGGGCCAGGGGAGAAGTCAAGGAATCGCTCCAACTGGACTTTTACGCAACCTTGATTATGACGCAGAACCTCTTCGGATAGCAGGTTTCTTTCTGCAGATTTTCCGGAAGGATCGCCGACCATACCCGTGGCTCCACCTACGAGAGCAATCGGTTTGTGGCCGCAACGCTGGAAGTGCACAAGTGTCATGATCTGGACCAGGTTGCCGATATGGAGGGAATCGGCCGTAGGGTCGAAACCTATGTACCCAGCAGTTCTTTCACGCTGAAGTTGTGCTTCCGTACCTGGCATCAGGTCGTGGATCATTCCACGCCAAGTCAGTTCGTGAACAAAATTCTGTGTCATAGAGGGTTCGCCTGCATCAGCCCGCAAATATAAAAAGTGAATGGTCAATTAAAGGATAATCTGTTGGGTCTGCGGCGGATAATCTGCTACTTTGGGGCATCATGAAACAACCGGATTCACTGGCGCTCGTTGCCGAGTTCCACCATACATTCAAGCACCCTGTACTTCCTTCACCCGCCATTCCTGATGAAAAGCGTTGCCGCCTCAGGGTTGAACTGCTGGCAGAAGAGTTGAGGGAACTTGAAGCCGGTATCAGGTCGGGTGATATTGTAGAAGTAGCTGATGCATTGTGCGACCTTCAGTACGTGCTTTCAGGCGCTGTCCTTGAATTTGGCCTGGGTGAAAGATTCAATGACTTGTTTAATGAAGTACAGCGATCCAACATGAGCAAGGCGTGCAATAGCGAAAAGGAGGCGATGGAGACGGTTGCCTATTACAAGTCGAAAGACAATACGGAGTGCTACTACCAAAAGGCAGGGGATAAATGGCTGGTTTACCGGAAGGCCGACAACAAGACCATCAAATCGGTGGGCTATTCCCCAGCCGATCTGAAATCAATTTTGAAGGGATGAAATGCACGAATTCGAGGTTGACACCGTTTTTTATACGTAAATTTGATCATTATCAAGCCCAAATAACTAGTGCAAACCATCAGTGAATTAAGCCCCTTTCTCCAGGCGTGGTACACCGCAATGATCATCGGGGCGATCTTGATGTTTACCCTTGGGGTACTCATCTATCTGCTACACCAACTTCGTGTTGCCCTCATTAAAGACTTCAAGGCAAAGTATGATTACATCAATAGCCAGGAGGTCCAATGGTATAAATGGGTATTTTATTGTATTGGTGCCGGTGTTGGGTTAATGATCAACCTATACGGCTCCGGCGAGCGCGTGCTGAACGTAGTCGGTGTATGGTTCTTCGTGCGGATATTCTTCGGCATTGCCGGCGGAGTTCTGGTGGGATACGTTGCCAAACTTGTGTTGCAATTCTATTACCCTACAAAACTCAACGCCAAGCTCAAGAAATGGCGCTACATGCCCAGGGTTAATCCCAAGACCGGCAACAGGATGCGCTTGCTGACTGAAGAAGAGGAGGATGTACACCTCGATGAAGGCAAGAAATCAGAAGAGGATATTTTCTCAATCGACTATGACGTGTGGATTGATGAGAAGTCATCGGACATCCACATTGAAAAATACCAGGGGCACCTCACAGCGCTGCGTTGCAACAATTGCGGGTTCTTCACTATGAAGGTTACCCAGGAAGAAATCTCCCAGCAGTATGATGATGGCTCTCCGAAAGAGATGATCAAGCATTATCGGTGTGAGTATTGCAAGAACGTGCGGGCGACGGCATTCCCGATTTCACGTAAGGAGAGTGAAGACTACAAGGCGCTAAGGGGTTCTGTGAAGAGAAACACGAAGAACATTGACGCGGTACGGATCGAGATTCACTCAGTACTGTCAGGAAAACGGTTCTATGAGTTCTCCAGCCTGGAACAGGCCCAGAAATTCCTGGAAGAATTTGATCTTGACAAGTCAGCAAAATCATAGTATCCCGCTGCCCCTGTCAGCCGTTGAATACAGGATAGGATAATTTGAAAGTCATGAACAAGCGCGTTTTTGTGTTGCTGTCGGTGGTCCTGTGGAGTGCGGCAGCGTCTGGCCTCGATGCAGACACTACTCAATTAACATCCAAACCTGTCTTCGGTAAAGAAGCAAGGGTAATCACTTACTTGCTTGATAATCACCATTTTAGGAAGATTAAGTTCAACGATTCATTGTCGGCAGTTGTGCTGAACAACTACTTTCTGGAATTGGACAACAGTAAGTTGTACTTCCTGGCCTCGGACATCAGTTCGTTTGATGCCTATAAGACAAAGCTGGATGATATGTCCAGGGCGGAGAATGTTACACCCGCCTTCCAGGTATACGCTGTCTTCCAAAAGCGCTATAAGGCAAGGATTAACTATGTCATCAAGAACCTCGTTGGTCAGCCGTTTGACTTCTCGGTAGATGAGTCATATGAGTCCGATCGTGACAAGGCAACCTGGTCCAAAACCCAGGAGGAGCTGAATGAGGTTTGGAGAAAGATTATCAAAGGGCAGGCCCTCGCCCTCAAACTTACAGGCAAGAGTCAACCAGAAACCGCCGACATACTGACCAAGCGTTTTGACAGGCTCCTGAAAGCGGTCGAGCAGATGACCAGTGAGGATGTGTTTGGGATCTACATGAACTGTATCACGGAAGCGTACGACCCTCATACCAATTACCTGTCACCCAAAGCAACAGACCTGTTCAAGCAGAGCATGAGTTTGTCTTTGGAAGGTATCGGGGCAAGACTCCAGACTGATAATGAGTACACCAAGGTTGTTCAGATCATTCCAGGAGGTCCCGCAGACAAGTCCAAACTCCTGCATGCCAATGACCTGATCAGCGGCGTGGCCCAGGGAAAGGACGGAGAGATGGTGGATGTGGTTGGCTGGAGAATCGATGAAGTGGTAAAGTTGATCAAGGGTCCCAAGGGTACAGAAGTGCGCCTGCAAGTGCTGCCTGCACAATCGGGTATCTCAGGACCACCCGTTGTTATGAGTTTCATAAGGGATAAAGTGAAACTTGAAGATGAAGCAGCTAAAAAGCAAGTGATCAGTTATTCGGTAAATGGACGTAATCTAAAACTTGGGGTGATTTCACTGCCGAGCTTCTACATGGATTTTGATGCTTATCAGAAGCGTGACCCCAACTATCGCAGCACCACCCGCGATGTAAGGCAGTTGATTAAGGAATTGAAGGCAGAAGGCATTGATGGTTTGGTGATGGACCTGCGTAACAACGGAGGCGGATCTCTGCCGGAAGCCATTGACCTGACAGGCTTGTTCATCAAAGAAGGGCCCGTGGTTCAGGTGCGAGATCCTGCAGACAGGGTAGAGGTTGGCGTTGATGACGACAATGGCGTGGCCTACGATGGTCCGCTCGTTGTGATGACCAACCGGTTTAGCGCCTCCGCATCAGAAATTTTTGCCGGCGCAATCCAGGACTATCACCGTGGGGTGATTGTCGGTGAGTCAACATTTGGTAAGGGCACCGTACAGCAGGTACTTGATCTTGGCAGGTGGATTCCTAACCAGGAAAAAGTTGGACAGTTGAACCTGACGTCACAGAAGTTCTACCGGGTAACGGGAAGCAGTACTCAGAACAAGGGTGTTACACCCGATATACAGTTGCCATCCGCTTTTGGTCCACAGCAGTTTGGAGAGAGTTCACGTCCCAACGCTTTGCCCTGGGATGTTATCAAAAAGACAGAGTTTCAGCGATCGCCTAATGTAACAGACAAACTGGTGGCCAGCCTTGCCAAGGACTACCAGGATCGGTTGAAATTTGATTCTTCCCTGAAGCAGTATGTGGTAGACGTTGCCGAGGCGAAAAAGAACTACAGTGAAACGGTGATCTCTTTGAACGAAACGAAGCGCCGCAAGGAAATGGATGATGCCAAGGCAAGGGCAGCGGAGCGCTCTATGGACACCAAGGTGACCAAAGAAGGTTTGCCCAGCGACGACCTTTCAAAGATGAAGGACGAGCCGCTTCGGGAGGGATTACTGATCCTCTCCGATATTCTTACAAAGCATATTGGTTAGCGCTTGATCGCTACCGGCGTGAGGGTATATCCCTTTGCGCGCAACAGGGCGAGAAGCCCTTGTTCTCCTTCGAGGTGGGATACTCCGACGGCCACAAAGGCAGGCTTTGTGTTGATCATCTTGTCGATCTTTGGCAACCACTCAAGGTTTCTGTTGGTGTAGAACTCCTGAATAAAAGCCTGGTTGTTTTCAGTAGGGTGCAGGGAATACTCAAACACCTTGTCAAGATCACCCAAGACATATGCAGCCTCCAGGTTGCGGTACTCAAGCTTTTGCTTGTCGAAATTGGCGATGCTGTGGAGCAGCGCTGTTTCCTGCGCCTGGATAGGGAATGCCTGAATGGCTTTCGCTTCTCGCTGGATAGGTTCAAGGCTGTAGGTTTGCATTTTGTAATCCTTGGCCAGTAGCAGCAGCTCGATGTCGTAGAATTTAACGGCTTCCCCCAGTGACATGCGGGTCATGTTCATGGAAAGGGCAAGAGGGATCATTTTGCCCAGCTCTTTCTCAAATTTGGCTTTAGAAATCTTGAATTCCTTTTCAAAGAAAGCCAGCACGTTAGCGTAATCAGCAGCCTCAAGTTCTGTTGCAAGTGACTTACCCTTGGGGAAATGGATGTACTTGTTCAGCTCCATCTGGGCGCGGTGGTCGACCTGGTCTTCGATGGCAAACAGCTTTGCCAACTTCATTCTGTCTTTCACTTCTGCAGGGAGATAGAATTCTTTCTCACCGATAAACTTCAGGGTACCCATCAGGTAGGAGGGTTTCTCCAGACCGTTTCCGGAAATTTCCCAGAGGATGGAATTCTGACCCATGGCGGGTATTACGAGAAGTGCCAACAGGATGTGAAGAAGTACTTTTTTCATATGTAGGGTTGTTGGAAAGCAAAGAAATAATAATTCAATCAAAAATGGAAGGCGTTGCCGACGTTACGTTAAAGAAAGATGTTTGCCGGCAACTCCCATAAGCACATTTTTATCTATTTTCAGCCGGAATTGTGAACCCGTCGTCAGGCTATGAGTGAAGAATTGTTGAAGGCCATTATCCAGCTTTTTGCCATCGTTGCCAAAGAGCGGATAACCGACGATGAGCGCACCAACATCAAAGACTTCCTTTCGCTGCACCTCAACCAGGAAGGCACTCGCTATTACCTCAATCTGTTTGATGAATTTGTCAAGTCCAACCGGAAAGTAGCCGGTCCAGGCTTGACCAATGTCGATGACGAAACACTGCAGTTCGTCGACGACTGGGCGCAGATCATGCAGATTTCCAAGAAGGTCAATCAGGCCCTCACCATGCAGCAGAAGGTGGTGATGGTAATCAAGATCATCGAGCTCGTATTTATTGATGGCCACATTTCGGAGCGTCAGGAGAACCTCATTTTTTATATCGGTGAAGCGCTAAAGATCCCGATGAAGGACCTGCAGGCCATGCGCACTTTTGTGATTGGCCAGGACAGCGACGAATTGAACTCGAAGAATATCCTCATCATCGACGAAGGGTCGGGAGATATCAAACATGCCGGCCCACGCATCATTTCCAAGAACCTCACCGGGCTGATCGCTGTGCTTCGCCTGACAGAGATCGAGACCTATTTTGTCAAATACCTCGGCATCACGTCGCTCTATATCAACAGCCAGCCTTTCAAGAGCCGAAAGGTCGAAGTGTTTCCGACTGGTTCAACGTTCAGAGGAAGCAAGATTGATACCATCTACTACAGCGACATTGTTGGAAAGTTCCTGCAGGAGGAAGCCGGAACGGAAATCAGTTTTGTCGCCGAGCATATCTTTTATCATTTCAAGAGCGGTCGCGCCGGACTGCAGAACGTGACCGTATCGGAGAGGGGCGGAAAGCTCATCGGCCTTATGGGCGGCAGTGGATCGGGTAAGTCGACGATGCTGCAGGTGCTCAACGGCTCTGAACGTCCTTCGAGCGGAAGGGTGCTGATCAACGGCATCGACATTCACGAAAATCCTGAACAAGTCGAGGGTATTGTGGGATTCATTCCGCAGGATGACCTACTCATGGAAGATCTCACGGTATTCCAGAACCTCTATTTTGCCGCACGCCTGTGCTTCGGTCACCTTTCAATAAAAGAAACTGAGGAGCGTGTAGAAAAAATACTGCATAGCCTCGGGCTTCATGAAATCCGCGACCTGAAAGTAGGGTCTCCACTCACCAAGACCATTAGCGGTGGTCAGCGCAAGCGTGTGAATATCGGCCTTGAGTTATTGCGCGAACCTACGATTCTTTTTGTTGATGAGCCGACATCGGGATTGTCGTCCCGCGACTCGGAAAATATCATGGACCTGCTGAAGGAACTTTCACTTCGCGGAAAGATGATCTTTGTGGTGATCCATCAGCCCTCGTCGGACATCTACAAGATGTTTGACACGCTGCTCATCCTTGATGTCGGTGGCTTTCAGATTTATTATGGTAATCCCGTGGAAGCCGTCAATTATTTCCAGGAGATCATCAATGCAGCCACGAAGACACCTGGCGCCTGTCCCGAGTGTGGCAACATCAATCCGGAGCAGGTGTTCAATATCATCGAGACCCGGGTTGTAAATGAATTTGGGCGCTTTACCAGTACGAGGAAGATTTCACCAGGTCAGTGGTACCAATACTTCAAGCAGCGCATAAAAATTCCGCGCATTGAAGAAGCACGGACGACCATGCCGGTGACCCAAAAGATACCTAACTGGTTCAAACAGCTTTTCGTTTTCGGAAAACGGGATCTCCTTTCCAAGTTGGCCAACAAGCAGTATCTCATCATCAATCTTTCGCTGTCTCCGTTCCTGGCCCTGTTCATGGCCTACTTTGTGAAGTACTATGACTTCATCGGGGTAGAGAATGCGAAGTACACGTTTTACAACAACAGCAACATCCCTGTTTATTTCTTCATGAGCGTGGTGGTGGCCCTGTTTGTCGGGCTTATCGTCAGTGCGGAAGAGATCTTCCGTGACAGGAAGATTCGGAAACGTGAAGCTTTTCTGCACCTGAGCAACAGCAGTTACCTTGCTTCCAAGATCATTATTCTCTTCAGCCTTTCGGCGATTCAAACGTTGACCTTCATTGTGGTGGGAAACCTGATTCTTGAAATTCCTCTCACCGAGATACGGTACTGGATGATCCTCTTTTCCTGCTCTTGTTTTTCCAATGTGCTGGGCCTGAACATTTCATCAGCCTTTGATTCAGCGGTGACTATTTACATTTTGATCCCTGTTCTTGTCATTCCTCAGTTGCTGATGAGTGGTGTGGTCATCCCTTTTGACAAATTCAATCCCAGCGTTGGAAAACCGAGTGCCATCCCCGTTATGGGAGAGGTGATGGCATCGAGATGGGCTTATGAGGCATTCATGGTCACCCAGTTCAAGGACAATCCGTTTGAAAAGCAATTCTATGACCTGGATCAGCAGGAGCGAAATGCTTTTTACAAAGTGACATTTCACCTTGATAAGCTCGATACCAAAATATCAGATCTCTACCGGTGGAGAACCCACTGGCGCGACAAGAACCACGAGGAGACCAACAATGCTCTTGAGGTGCTCCGGTATGAACTCACCGAGGAGAATGTTCCGTCGACCACATCACTGACCGAAAAGCTCGTCGTGGGTAAAGTGGATTCCATGGCCCTCCAGGAAGCCCGGTTGTTGATTAACAAATTGAGCAGGTACTATCAGGCAGAGCGCAATGAAGCCTTGCGCAAGAAGGACTCAATCATCGCGGTGATGGTCGATTCAAAGGAGAAGCGGGCTGCTTTCGATGAGATGCGCTTTGGGTTTGTCAACAAGTCAGTAGAGGACATGGTGGAAAAGAGATTGGAGACCGGGAAGATTGTCGAGTATGATGGTAAGCTGATTCGAAAATTCGAGCCGATTTACCTTGACGACCACCGGCCTGCTAACCCTTTTGATTTCAGAGCTATCTTCTTTGTGCCAACGAAGCATTTCCTGGGTAAGAATTATGATACCCTTTATTTTAATATTGCGGTGATCTGGATCATGACAGTGATCCTGTTCATTACATTGTATTTCGATCTGCTCAAGCGATTTGTTCACGGTCTTGAAACGCGGAGGAAATATAGAAAGCGAAACAACACTTAAGTCCATTAACCAATAGTCTATGAAAACGATGATCCGATTTACAGGAATATTCTGCACACTGACCGTGATGTTGACCGCTTGTTCGGGCAACAAGGAGAATAGTGACTCGGCCGCCTGGCCTGAATTAGATGCATTCCATGAAATCATGGCTGACTCATTTCATCCTTTAAAAGATGAGAATACCCTGGAGCCTGCGAAGCAAAAGGCTGAAGCCATGGCCCAGCTAGCAGAGAAATGGGCAGAGTCCGACCTGCCAGCAAAAGTCGCCAACTATAATATGAAAGGGATGCTTCGGAACCTCGAAATCAATACAAGGACCTTCGCGAACAGTGTGGCAGCCGGTGCGTCGGATGAAGAGCTTGCCAAAGCACTCACCTCCCTTCACGACGAGTTTCACCGGATCCAGGAAGCCTGGGCCGGTAGCAGTGGTGAACATCATTAGCAGAATGACGGCGTGTCAAAGCGCTAACTTTTCTTAACATGAAGCAGGCTGAACCCACCGACCGCAAGAACCTTTGGTTCGTTATTACCGCATCTTCTGTGGGTACGCTGATCGAGTGGTATGACTTTTACATCTTCGGCAGCCTTGCTACCATTCTCTCTGTTCAGTTTTTTCCAAAGACCAATCCGACGGTAGGACTTCTTTCAACCCTGGCAACATTCGCTGTTGGTTTTATCGTACGCCCCTTTGGTGCCATCGTCTTCGGACGCCTGGGCGATATGGTGGGAAGAAAGTACACCTTCCTTGTCACACTCATCTTGATGGGATGCTCCACATTTGGCATCGGCCTCGTGCCTGGATATGATACCATCGGCATCGCTGCGCCGATACTGGTGCTGCTGCTTCGCGTGATACAGGGTCTCGCACTGGGTGGTGAGTATGGTGGAGCGGCCACGTATGTGGCTGAACATTCACCCGTAGGACAACGAGGACTTTATACAAGTTTCATTCAGACGACGGCGACCCTGGGGCTTTTTGTTTCACTGGGTGTGATCCTGCTCGTCAGGCAATCAATCGGTGTGACTGAATTTTCGACATGGGGCTGGAGAATTCCTTTTTTATTGTCGGCCATCCTCGTGGCGGTGTCGGTGTATATCCGCATGAGGATGCAGGAGTCGCCGCTGTTCTCCAAAATCAAAAAGGAAGGCACTGTATCCAAGAACCCGATCAAAGACAGCTTCGGGAAAAAGGATAACCTGAAACTCGTCTTGCTCGCACTGTTCGGAGCCACTGCCGGTCAGGGCGTTGTGTGGTACACGGGTCAGTTTTATGCGCTTACTTTTATTCAAAAGACATGCAGCCTGGAGTTTGTACAATCTTACTCCGTGATCGCCATCGCGCTGGTGATTGGGACACCCCTGTTTATTTTCTTCGGCAGGCTCTCTGATATCATCGGGCGCAAGTACATCATGATGGCGGGGATGTTGCTGGCTGTGATCTGCTACCGTCCGATTTACCAGAAGATGTACGATCTGTCGGATCTGACGCAGAAGACGGCCCAGGAAGGAGCCAAAAATATTGAGCGGGAGACAGCAGACGGGGTTGTCAGGATCACCAGTTTTCTACCGTATAGCGATGGAACCCTAGAGATTGTGACGGTGACAGAAAGCACTGAGGGTGTTGCCATTGACCAGAAGCGCGAAGTGAAGCTGGCCGAATCTGGGTTCTGGATGATGATCGCCCTCGTCTTTGTTCAGGTTGTTTTTGTCACGATGGTATACGGCCCCATTGCGGCATTTCTTGTTGAATTGTTTCCTACAAAGATCAGGTACACATCCATGTCGCTGCCGTACCATATCGGTAACGGCGTATTCGGCGGACTCACACCGCTGATTGCCACCTGGTTGTCGGGCAGTGGTGATATTCTGGTGGGCTTGTGGTATCCGATTATCACAGCGGCTGTGTGCTTTGTCATCGGAATGATATTGCTTCCCAACAAAGCTGTTGCCAATGTCGAATAGCTCATGGCAAAGAAGCAACAACAGTGGGTCACCATCGGTAAGCGCAAGATTGAACTGTCCAACCTTGAAAAGGTCCTCTTCCCGGAAGACGGTATTCTCAAGGCGGAGATTATCGAGTATTACCTGAAGATTGCTCCAACGCTACTCAATCATGTGAAGGGCAGGGCCCTGACCCTCATCCGTTTTCCGGATGGCATCCATGGCGAGATGTTCTACCAAAAGAGCCGCCCGGGCTGGGCGCCGGACTGGATTGAATTTGCGTCACTGGGTAAGGAAGAGAAGAAGGATTATATCATTGCTACAGAGCCGGCGTCCCTTGTCTGGCTAGCCAACCTGGCATCGCTGGAGCTGCACCAGCTGCATAGCCGCAAGCCGAAGTTTGACAACCCGGATTACATGGTGTTCGATCTGGATCCCACCGAAGGTTATGACTTTCGCAAGGTTGTCACGCTGGCTTTTGAACTGAAGACATTCATTGAAAGTTTTGGCTCCACCGCTTTCGCGAAGACGACGGGAGGTAAGGGCATTCACATCTGCTGCCCACTG
>JAEUUD010000052.1 GCA_016787625.1 Cyclobacteriaceae bacterium | reverse complement strand
CTCGCAGGTACCTATTTTACTGACCGCTTATCGCTCGAGTACTCTCATGGCATGCTCCTTACCTATCCAGCCTTCATGCGCAAAGATGACAACGCATCCAGGGTTTATTCACCCTGGTCGACCGGACCAGGAATCGGATATCGAATAAACTCAAAGTATGACGTCCGCGCAGAAGCTAAAGCACACAGATATGTGGTGGATCTAGTCAATAACAACCATACTGAATACACCTCTTTCTCCCTGGGTATCGGCGTTTATTCAAGACAGTATTTGGGTAAGCACATCTTACTGGAGTATTCTCTGCGGTACTGGCCCAATATTTCTTCAACCCTTCCCAACGATACTTATGCCTATTCCGATGGACAAGGAAACACCCTAGAACACAAGGCTTATCAGCTAGGACTCATTTTCACTCTTTCTCTCGGCTACACATTCTTTAAAGACTAATCAACCATGGGATACTACACACTTTTCAAGCTCATTCACATACTTGCTGTAATTGTTTTTATGGGTAATATCTTCACGGGGTTGTTTTGGATGTACAGGGCAAACCGAACTAGCAACCTAAACATCATCCATCATACGATGAAGAACATAATTTTGTCGGACAAGTATTTTACGATACCTGGTGTAATCATTATCCTGATTGGAGGTTTCGGCGCTGCTCTTCAAAACCACCTGCCCATGTTGCGAACCGGTTGGATTTTTTGGCCAATAATTCTATTCACGGTATCGGGCATTGCATTTTCCTGGAAAGTGGCTCCCCTCCAGAGGAAGATATCTGCCCTGACCAGCCTACAAGAAGATGGCTTTGACTGGGTCCACTACCGAAGACTCTATCGGCAATGGGACACTTGGGGAATTGTGGCCATCATCACGCCTGTGATCGCCTTAGTTATGATGGTACTTAAGTGGCCGGCCTTGAGCATTTTGGTCAAGTGAAAATCACTTCACATTCTTCCTCAGGATCAGCCAATATCCAAGTATGAAGACCCCTGTTGCCCATAGAACACTCGATAGTACCTCTCGGTTGAAGATTGTTAAATTTTCCTTTTGAAACTGCTCCATCACTCTAGGGCATAGGGAGTAGGGAACCAGGAAAGCAAACTTCCATTTGGCCAGGAGAATACCCACAACCAGGCCAATCAGCGCTGCTCCCATTGGTTTGATAAAATCACTCCAATAGATGCTCACGACATATTGAATGGCCAGCGTCCCCAACGATGCAAGGGTAAATTTAACAATGGTGACAAGGATCAAGACCGTTGAGTCATAGTTTTGGAATCCGAGTTCAGGGTACAGCATTCCCAATATCTGGCCGCTGAGCAATGTCAACGCATAAAGCAGGGTAACGCATGTGATTACCTGAAGCAGGACCATGCACAATTTGCTTAGATAAATTGTCGATCGCTTTAGCGGCAGGGCGAACAAGTTCTTCCAGGCATCCGCCTGATGCTCGATGTGATTGGTAGAGTAACCAACCATCCCTACATACATCGGCAAGAAGAGAAGCGCAAAAGCACTGAAAATGTTTCCGGCCAGCGCGATCCACAAGTTGGCCCCAGCCTTGGCGAAATCCTCGCGATAGACCACAAATGTTAGGAAGTTAACTCCTGTGATGACGGTCGGGATGATGATCGCTCCGGAAAAAGAAAGGGTCCTTTTTGTTTTTAAAAGCTCTGTCCGGAAACAATTGTAAAACTGATTCATGTTTGCTGCATTTCCTTTTCAACAAGTTCAAAATACACGTGCTCGAGGCTCTTCTCCAGCTTCCGGATTCCTATCACAGAAATACCATGGGTTACGAAATGGTCGGTAAGTTCTGCTATCCGTGCATTGCTCTTGCATGGAATGTTTATCAGGTGATGGTTACTCTCAAATGAAATGCCCCACATGGTCAACAATTCTCTGGTTAGGTCAGGTTGCAAGACATCGAATTCCACCAGGTTTGCCCCGGAAGCTTTGAGGCCCTCCACGCCTCCTCCATATAGGAGTCTTCCCTTGTGAATGATACCAACGTCTGTTATGATTTTCTCGACCTCACTTAAAATGTGACTGGAGAGAAAGATCGTCTTACCCAATGAGCGCAATGTGGTCAGCAATTCTCGTATCTCCTTGATTCCTGTTGGATCCAGGCCATTGGTGGGTTCGTCAAGTATCAGGATTTGTGGGTCGCTCAGTAAAGCCAAGGCAATCCCAAGCCGTTGCTTCATACCATGTGAATAATGTCTGACCAGCCTATTCTTGACTTCCATGAGGCCAACAGTCCTCAGTGTATCAACAATTTTCTCAGGCACGACACTTAGTAGGAGTGAGCGTATTCTTAGATTTTCCCACCCGGTAAGGTGATGGTATAATCCCGGAGCCTCCACCAGGGACCCAATCCTGGCGAGGATCTCCATTCTCCTTGACCGAATGTCTTTGTTGAGGATCAGAGCGTCTCCATGAAAATCCTGTAATAGACTGAGCAGAATTTTGATAGTCGTTGTCTTCCCTGCACCATTGTGACCCAGAAACCCATAGATGCTTCCGGCGGGTACCGAAATGCTCAAATCGTGTAATACCTGATGCGTGCCAAAATGGTAACTAAGGTTGGTGGTCTCTATGACGGGTTCATTCATCACTTGATAATTTTGCTTGCCTCCATGGTTTTGATGAAGAAAATTCCGTCGGTCATGTGTTTCCAGACTGCTTCCTGGTTGAGGTAGCCGAACAATCTGGCCGGAAAAATTTCCGGAAAGGGACCATCTGCGAATACATCCGTCCGAAGAAACGAGTATTGACTTTGACATTGGGACCAAACATATTCAATCGACTTGTTGCTCGCCTGCGGCAATGCCCGGAGACCCTGCTGCATGCTGAACATATTGCCATCGAATGCTGTGAAGGACAGGGAGTAGTATCGTTTACCATACAATTCTTTTAGAAAGCTACCCATGGGTTTCATTTCGTCCGGGTATTTGAGCTGGTCCCTATTATAACCAATATGTGTATTAGCTCCCCAGATGATTATTTTCTTCCCTGGAAAGTATTCTTCCTTGAGCCAAATCATATTGATGGCCATCATGCTGTCCCGCAGATTGATTACCGATTTGATGTCCGGTTCTGAATTGTTCAGGCTCCTTCTAAAGAGATGCGTGTAAAGGGGTCTAAGATTGTGTATGTACTGCTTGAGTACCCGATCCTCTTCTGCAATTTCCTCGTACCTATCCGCGAGCCAGACAAGTTGATCCAAATCATGAAAGAATTTCTCTTGCAATATGGAATCTTTTCTAATTCTGGTTAAGGTCAAGCGATTTGAATTCCTAAAGAGAGAGAAAAAGGAGTGATACGTTGACGTATCGAACTCCAGTTCATGTTGTTTGTAGAAAGCAACCAGAAGAGATGTCCGATCTGAGGAAGACAGCGTTCCGGACGGCTGAAAGTCAAAACCGGAAAGAAGCAGTGGTTTCGAACTCTTCTTTCGATTGGATATGTAACCTTTGAGTGAGTTCACCTGTGCACTACGGCTCCAGACCGCGAAAGGACCTTTTCCGAAAGCACTATCCTGAGAATCTCCTTTACTGAAGGACTTCTCCATTTCAAAGCAGTCAAGAAGCCCACCCTCGAAGGCCAGAACTTCGTAACCCATGCGCTCATGTAGAAATCGTATAAGCCGTGTTTTTGCAAGGAATGTACTGCCATCGCCATGTGTTGCCTCGCCAAGCCCGATCAGCTCTACACCTTGAAGTTCCCTGGATAGAAATTCCAGATCATCGAACATCGTATCCAAAGGATCAATGGACCGAATATGGATACTGTTTTTTTCAAGCCAGTCTATTTTTTCTTTAACTCTTTCAGGATCGGTTCGGCAGCTGTACGAAAGTACCGAGGCAATTGCTAAAATGATGGTATTTCGATAGAGGCTCATCACGAGATTCATTCAGGATTACTCTGCTTAGGTGCACATGAGGTTGAAAGTTAGCGTGTTTGGTTACGATCAAATCTCCTGAGCGAGGGTTCCCGTTTGATTTGGGATTTATGACTGACAATTTTGCTGGTGTGACGGACAAAATCACTCCTGGCCTGGAGAGAATGCACCCAGTTTCAAAAGCTTGGATCGATTACCGGGACTTACAAGCAGACCGATAAGCTCTATGCATTGACTAGCTCTCTTCTCGCAATCCAAGACAGAAGGATAGCGGGAAGGTAGGTTGTCGGAAAGTCAACCAGCCAGTGATGATGCCCTACCGTCCCCATCAGGGTATCAAAGATGTGTGTAAGGGCATGAAGCGCGTAAAAGCCAAGAGCAAACAGAATGGATGCCGATCTATAGGCTGGCCATTGCACTCCGACAATCAGGCCAACACCTACCAATAGAAAGGCGCAGCCAAAGTCACGTACAAAATGCTGATTGTAGGGTCCGAAATCGGGGACATTGGCGGGCACATAAATATACCAATTGAATGGAAACAGGATCATCCAAATTGAGTTGGCGACTGTGATGGTGGCCATCAGAATCAGTAACCTGGTGTTCAGCTTCATTGTAAACATGTTATCGATTATCCATCCAGCTCAAAAACTCCGTTGACTTCTCTTTGCTTACGATAATGGGTTCCTCCTTCTCGTTTTGCAGAAGCACTTCTAGCTTTCTGTTCATATAGTGCTGAACCTCTTTGATGTGCCCGTACCCAACCAGGAATTGTCGATTGGCTCTGAAGAATAGTTTAGGGTCTAGTTCATTTTCGAGCTCTTCAAGATTTTTGGCAAGGAAATAACTGGAGCCATCCTTCGTTAACATTTTGCATTGACCGTCTTTAAGGCTGAAGAAAATAATGTCCATTACTGAAATCGGTAACATTTTCGACTTATAACTCACAAGGTAGCTGGTCTTGTAAGAGGGCATTGCCTTCTTGATCGAATTCACCAGATCGAGCATGCTCTTGCCGTTCATCTGGAAATGGTCTCTGAAACTCTTGACCCTGTGGAGGCAAGCCTTGAGGTCCTCTTCAAGCACCGGCTTGAGGAGGTAGCCCATTCCGTTGGCTTTGAATGCGTCCAGCGCGTACTTGTCATACGCCGTACAAAAGATCACCGGACTGTCTATTTTGACTTCATTGAAAATCTTAAAGCTTAACCCGTCGGCCAACTGGATATCCATAAAGATCAGGTCGGGATGGGGATTTTCCTGAAGCCAGGATACACTTTCCGAAATACTCTCAAGGCTTGCCACGATCTCAATTTCGGGCGCACAGTTGCGTATCATCTTCTTGAGTTCTACTACACTTTTCCTTTCGTCTTCAACAATGATTGCTTTCATAAACGCACATCTTTATTTACTTCCCCTGGCTTAATCAGGGGAATCTTTACTGTAAAGTGACCTTGATCTTTTTGAATGATAATTTCTTCATTGGCAAGAAATGAATACTGTTTGTTGAGATTGTACAATCCAAAATTGCTTGAGCCCTCTACTTCAAGGCGTAGCTGCAATTTGTTTGTCACGATGAGGTATTTCTCCTTAGCAATACCAATCTCGATATACAGGGGTAGTGTGGTGGATATCACATTGTGTTTTACGGCGTTTTCTATCAACAGCTGAAGGGTAAGGGGAACGATGAGTTTGTTCAAATGAGCGTCATCAACATTGATTTTAAGGCTGAGGGTTTCCTCAAATCGTATCTTGAGCAAGAAAAAATAAGATTTGATAAATGTAATCTCCTCACTCAAAGGAACTGCGTCATGAGACCTGTGCTTAAGCAAATACCGGTACACGGTCGCTAATTGAACGATGAAGTCCTCTGCCTGTTGTGGATTACTTGACACAATCGACCGGAGAGAATTAAGGGAGTTGAAAAGAAAGTGTGGATTGAGCTGCTGTCGTAGGGCTTCAAATTGTGACCTGATATTCTCTTTCTCCAGTTTTTCCTTCTCGAGTTTTATGGCCCCGCTCTCTTTCTCAAGAGAAACATATCGGTATATGAATAATACAAGGGAATGCGCTATGAGCATGAAGATGTTGAGGTTCACAAATGACTGAACGGTCAGAAATGAACTTCCATCATTGGTTGTGGCAGGTCCCTCTACATAAATTAGCCAAAGACAAATCAAGCCAAATGCGATACTGAAGAGTACCTCGCTCAGCAAGAAGAAAACAAGTATCCGGATTATGGATGTAAGATGTCGTTTGCGATTGGGAGTGATTGTTATTGCATGATGCAGCCATCCGCAGAGAAGCCAAAGAAGGAAGATGTACGCGGTCCAGCAAAACTCGAAAAACAGAAATCCGGTAATGCTTCGTCTTCCTTCCAGGTAAGCAGGAAACGAAAAGACGAAACTGAAAATCAGCCCTAATGCAAGTCCAGTCTTTGGAAAGTACTTCTTCAAAAATTCATTCTGCATGAATGTATTGAATCTAAGCCAACCTTTTACCGAATGCGATAAGTGAAATTAAGTTAGTTATAATTCCTCCCAAAGCCCCACCCACATTGAAAGCTATGTGTACGTAAATAGCGGAACGCAGATTCATTTCTTCGCGCGTTTTGGCTGTCAAAAGGCCCAACAAAAATGTCAGGGTCATAATGGTAATGGTGGTGGGAAGGGCTCCTCCTCCAACAAAAATCGCTAAATGAATCAAGGAGAAAACGATGGCGGACGCCCAACCGCCTTTTGATAGAGAAAGTCCTCCAATCAGGACATTGCCTTCATTCTTGAGCAATCCTTGGACAAACCCACGCGCAAAGATCTCTTCGGCAATGCTTGACCAGAGCCAAATCGTAAGAATGACTTGTCCGACAGAAAGGCCGTTAAGAACCTGCATCCTGGGTATCCCGAAAGCAAGGACGAAGCTGCTGCCCACCGCACCAAGTAGAAGAGCCATCAGGATGAACTTTGATCTTCTTTTTGAATCGAATGGAATTGCCGCAAGGCTTAATTCGGAGAAGGGCACGCCAAGCAACCGGGCTGCCGCAAAAGACAGAACAATAAGGATGAATTTGAGTGTCACATGAGGCAACCATGCTTTCAATTCCGGTGCCAATGCTTTAAAGGGTTCTGATGAAAGGGCTGCAAGGGAAAAAAGAGTCAAGCCAGTCAGAACTGCCCCTGGAATTGTTTTTGTCATCATAGGTGTTTTATTGTCGAAAGTACCAGGATGACACAAGAGGATACAGTTCTTGGGTATCGAATATGTCAGCCTGACATTACTATTTGACTTCTTGGGTTGACCAACTCTGATTACGGCCAAAATTTGATTCAAAGCCGGCATTTATTCTCCCGAAGTGGTGCCACACCTTTTATGCGCTTAATATTTTTGAGCAACTTTTAAAGGCTTCGTTTCGACCCTCTATCCACGGCGCCATTTGCTCAAAACCGTTATAGAAGACTCAGGTGAAATCAATTTTGCCAGCATGTTTGTTTGTAATCCTCCTGACGGGTTGTGGCCGTGAAAATTCCCAGGTCAAGGTCGATACAGGACCGAAAACGGGTCGGGTTGTGGGGATTGGAGGGATATTCTATAAATCGAAAGATCCTGAAGCTACCAAAGCTTGGTATGCTAGCAATCTTGGATTCACGTTGAACGAATCTGGTGCTCTATTCGAATTCGCTACCACGACTGGGCCTGAGTACCTGCAGTGGTCTCCTTTCCCCGACAGCACTTCGTATTTCCTTCCTTCGACCAATCCTTACATGATCAACTACCGTGTTGAGAACCTCGATGAACTTGTAGTACAACTGAGAAACAACGGAGTTATCATTCTTGATTCTATTGAGAGCTATAGTTACGGTAAGTTCGTCCACATCCTGGATCACGATAACAACAAGATCGAACTATGGGAACCAATAGACAGTGTCTTTACACGAATGTATAAGGATAAGACCATCCGGTAAAATGATAAATGCCAAGAAGAGTTATTGCAAACGAAACCCCAATTAGATTTTTATGAATCAAAACAAACTAACTCCCCAAGGATTTTCTGTCGTGCGACCATATTTGGCGGTGACGGATGTAGACCGGCAGATTGATTTCATGAAGAATGTATTTCATGCAGAAATCATTGAGAGACTGAAAGATCCCGAAGGCAAAACCATGCACGCTGAACTAGTAATCGGAGACTCCATCATACTGGTGGGTCGCGCGGGAGAGCATGTGAAGCCGATTCAGGGGATGTCTTACGTGTATATATCAAATGCTGACGAGGTATTTGAACGCGCAATTAACCAGGGTGGCACTTCAATCGCTGCGCCGGTTGATCAGGTTTACGGTAACCGCGAAGGTGGATTTACTGATCTGGAGGGCAATACATGGTGGATTGCTCAGTTCATGAAACAAGTGCCGCCAGAGGAACTCGAGAAAGAGATTGCTAGAACAAAGTGACTATGAAAGGAATCACTTCTGCTATTGGCTTGATGCTATTGATAATTTTTTCTTCGTCCTCGACAGGTTACCCTCAGGCACCCAATGCGGGCGCACGTGTCGTGGTCGGAACTGCTCCAGCCAGAGCAAATTCATTCTACCTTACCCGTATGGGTAAGGCAACCCTTGTCACTGGTAAGAGCATTGAAGGGATGTTTTTTTACAGTTCCCCACCTTGGGGTGAGGACTTTTTCTTCTTTTACCCATCCGGCATTAAAATGCGTGAGAAAATCCTTGTCACCCAGGTCTCCATGGTCTCATTTTCGACGGTCGCCGGTGACGAGTATGTATATATACTTGAGGGTAACTGTCTTATTCGAGCAAAGAAAGATGGGTCTGTGGAGAAATTGACTACAAAGATTCTCATGGCCATTGATCAAACACCTGAGGTCAACAAAATAAACAACTGAGAACAAAATGAAGAAACTGATTTCAATATTGCTCTTGCTGACGAGCTTCGCTCCTTCTTTTTCACAAGGTGCCCAGGACACCACACTGAACAACCTCGTTTTGCCCTTAGGTTACCCCACAACAGAGCCAGGGGCAATACCTCATTTCACAAAATCAGGAAAGGGAAAAAATGCTATGATCCTAATACCTGGCTGGGGTTTCGATGGATCGGTATTCGACGATTTCGTGAAAACCAATAAGAAGGCATTTGCAATGTATACAATTACTATTCCCGGCTTTGGCAACACACCGTGTCCACCATTGCCAAAGGATGGCACCAGCTTTGGCGATCAGAGTTGGAACAAAAGTGTCCTTGAGGGAATTGCAAACCTTATTGATGCTGAAGAAATTGATCGACCGGTCATTGTCGGCCACTTTACTCAAGGTGCTCAGCTTGCCTTACGGTTAGCTATGGATTACCCAAACAAAGTAGCTTCGGTCATTATCCTCGGGGCCCCTGCGAAATTTGTTGCTGTTCAAGATGGGAAAGTGCTCCCCTATCCGCTGAAATCTGCCATCTACTATGCAGATAAAATATCTGGTCCGAAATTCTATAAGACAGTGACAGAAAGTTACTGGGACCAAAACAACTACATGAGAGAGTTGTATTCCCTGCAAGGCGAAACCGCCGAACGTCTCTGGAAGCAAAATGCTTCCGTACCCATGCCAATCATGATTCGCTACCTGCTCGAATTTCATGCATCCGACATAACGCTTGAGGCCACTAAAATTCATTGCCCTGTACTTGTCTTACGGCCAGGCTTCAGGAGCGAGTGGCTATCGGACACTCAAAACGGATCCTTCAATTACATTAAGCCCCAATTCATCAATAGTTGGGAGCTGATGAAAGAGAAAAATCCCTTGATCGATATACAGGATATAACTGATGCTGGCGTCTTCCTATGGAAAGATCAGCCCGATGAGACAATGAGAAGAATCAAAAAATTCATCGATAGTGACAAGACTCGCAATTAGACTCAATTTCAACCCATGACGACGGTCCTTAGTTTTATTCTTCTATTTCTTGTCAGCGGCACCTCATTAGCTCAATCATTTACCATTGAAAACGTGAATGTTGTCGATGTGAAAGTTGGAGCAATCAGAAAGGGCTTGAATGTAGTGATAGAAAATAATCGAATTACCAGCATCAGCAGAACTAAAAAAGAAACAAAAAGTCAAGTAGTAGATGGCTCCGGCAAGTATCTCATTCCTGGTTTGTGGGATATGCACACCCACAACTGGACCGCCGAACAATTCTTCCCTTTGCTAATCGCTAACGGGGTCACCGGAATCAGAGACATGTTTGGGGATATGACGAACATAAGAAGGTGGAGAGAAGAAATAAAAGTAGGGAAAATCGTGGGTCCTGTAATGTACGCTTCGGGTCCCATTCTCGACGGGCCCAAACCTGTTTGGCCTGGATCAATAGCCGTGAATTCCCCCGATCAGGTTCATCGTATTATTGACTCTATGAAGAATGAGGTTCATGTTGATTTCATAAAAGTGTATTCCCTGCTTCCGCGAGACGTCTATTTCAAGATCGCTGAAGAAGCTAGACTTCAGCACTTGAGTTTTCAGGGACATAAACCAGACAATGTTACCACATTGGAAGCTGCAATGGCTGGCCAGGGAAGCCAGGAACACCTTATGGGCTTTGTTGAAGAATCCTCTGACAGTTCCTCCAAAATCCAGGAATTATCAAGAGCACTAGCGGAAAAAGGTCAGCGGAACAGCAAAGACAGAATGAAGCTCATTCTACGTACATTCAATGAAGGAAAACTCAAGACCCTTGCAGATGAGTTTGCTAAATCCGGTACGTGGATTTGTCCAACCCTTGTCGTCAACAGAAACCTCGGTCTATTGAAGGACACAACGCTTACCAACGACAAGCGTTTGCACTACATGATGCCTCAAATGAAGGCGAGGTGGAATCCTGTCAATGACTTTCGCTTCAAAAGCTTGACGGAAGAACACTTTGAGTTAAGCAGAAAACAGTTTGATTTGCAGCTAAAGGTTGTCAATCAGTTGCAAAAATCCGGAGTTAGGCTCCTTGCTGGCACAGACTTTCCAAACCCATACTGTTTTCCAGGGTTTAGTCTACATGATGAATTGCAGTTGCTGGTCGAGGCCGGTTTGTCATCCTTACAAGCACTCCAGACGGCAACTATAAATCCTGCACTGTTTTTAAATATCACCACGGAGGCTGGCTCGGTGGAGGAAGGAAAAGTGGCCAACCTTGTGCTGCTTGAGGATGACCCATTAGCAGATATTAGGAATACAAAGAGAATTCATGCTGTTATCAGCAACGGGAGGTACCTGGACCGCCAGGAACTGGACAGTATGTTGCACAAATTGTGGAGCAATAACTGATTAGAGCGAGCCTTTAGCCATCAATTCTATCAGTCAAGGCGGACATTGGGTGCTTAATTCTCTGCCAGTAAGTTAAGACCGACCGTAGTTCGGTATAGGTTTCAAGGTTTAAGGGCGGTGATTTTAAGGTAAGCCTGTCGCCATTTACAGAGTACGCTCTTTCCTGAGTTCGCCCATTCCAGTCGTTCCTTAGGGCATAGAGAACCCTGTGCAGCACGCGGCCATCGGCCTGATCAATCTGAAATGTGCCAAAGTAAGAGTGAAATGACTCACTCGAACTCTGATCAAGATCAAGTCGGGCAATTTGGAGCGACATGTAGCCTTCGCGGTCATAGATCAACAATCCATCTATCTTCTCACCCCACGGCAACAATAGATTACCCCTTGAATCAACGCTCTCCATTTTGAGCAATCTCCACGAGCCTATTAAGTTCACGCCCATAGCTTGTAAGATTTTATAGGTTGAAAGTATCACTTATGCTTTACAACTTGCACCACATCAGCGCGTTTGAGAAAGTCTCCCTCAAACAGAATCAGGACAGGGATTCCCCCAGAAATCATTTCAGACGGAGCACCCTTGTAAGCGTGAATATGCAAATGCGGCTCATTCGCGTCCCCAGAAAGGCCAACCTTTCCAAGGAATTGACCCGCCTTCACCTCCTGGCCAACAGAGGCAGCTATGGATCCCTTGAGCAGGTGAGCCAACAGAATACTAATGCTATCCCTTTTGATTAGGACGTAGTTGCCGGCACCCCCCTGGCTATCCCGATTGTGCGGAACTCCTTCCCCAACGCTATCTACAACGGAGATTACTGCACCATCGATCGGACTGTACACATCTGTTGAATGAATAAAGTAGTCTGATGGCTTACTTGAGAGAAATCCTATAGAAGAATTTTTAGATTCATTCAATTGCATAATATCATAACCGTACGATTGGCTATCTCCATACATGGCATGATGATTCTGAAAGATGCTGCTGCCACCACAGGAAATGAAGAATGACCCATCCCTTAACGGAAACTGAATATCAATTGCTTCAGACTTATCCGGGACTACTAGACTGCTTGTCCCGATAAACGAAAAGTAACCAATGAGAAAAATAAACAATGCATCTGGCCACAGACTCAATCGGACGCCCGTATCAAACTCAGATTTTCCCCAAGACGAGCTAATACTAAAAATAAAAAGTAGTGGCCATAGAAGAGCTAGGGATATTCGATAGTAATAACTCAAGGGTATGGAGAATCTTGCCGGTGGAAAAGTAATGTATACAGCAAAGAAGTAGGTGAGCCCAAAAAGTATGAACAGATAAGCAGTAGTCTTTGACCGAAACCTCCTTCTCTTTGCAACAAGCACGAGAATGACCGGAACGAGGGGAAATGCGTAAAGCAGAGGAGCTATTTCGTATAATAGAATCATCAGAAGGTCAACTAATTCATACTAACAGTTTGAGATACCGAACGGAAATTCAGTATATGCATTACTCTCTCAATGGCCAGTGAAAGCAAAGACGATATCCATCAGGATCAAAAATTTCGAGCGCCATGTACCCATACTGGGTTTTATAAGGCTCTCCACATTCAATTCTGTTCGCCCTGATTTGTTGGTATGCCACTATTACATCCGGGCAACCAAAATAGATAGTTGTATCCTGGTGGTGCTTTAAGCGTTGAGGATCTGGAGAATCTGGCCGATCTGATCTTTCGTAGGCGGTATTGAGCATCAACTCAACCCCACTCAGCTCAAGTAAAGCCCAGTCACAATCATCAGTTTGATTGGGCGCCATTCCTTTCACATTGAATCCGAGTTTGTCCCGATAAAAGGAAAGAGAAGCAGGCATGTCATAAACCTGGAGCAGCGTTACTGCGCCCTCAACACGGATTGACATAAGGTCATTTTGCTCGTTCGAATACAATCTCAAACATCTTTGTTTGCTTTGTCTTGTCGTTTGATATGTCATGGTACTCTTGCACCAGGCGATTTGGAGAAAGTCGCCAGATCACCTTCCAGGCTTTATCAAACTCTCCTGTTGCCGGGTCGTCCGTCTTTCCGAATAAAGTGATGAGGTCCCCCTGTTCATCAATGGTTCCTTCGCTGATGAAAAATGACGTTGACGAGTTATCCGACCACACGCTTGAAATCTTCTTACGCAGGTTATTGTATCCCATCAGACTAACCGAAACGAACGGCATACCGAACTGCGTACCTGATGTGGTGAACTGCAGAAACCTGTTCTCGTTGACCCATTTGATTTCAGCAGATCCCTTGCTAATCACTGGTGGCTTGCCTTCACCTTGTGCCTCTTCAGACGAGGTGATCCACTTACCGACGAATACGTTCAGTTTCTTGTGATTGGGACCAGGGGTTCCTGCATCAATGTATTTTTGCATGATTTGATCTGTTTGAGAGTAGCCAATTTGACTAGTGCCGAGTATGTATAATAGTGTGAATAGTGCTTTGGTGTACTGCTTCATATCTCTTTGTACGTTTTGTTTTCAGTTAAAGTGAGAATACTTCTGAATGGATCAATCACATCCATCTTTATAACGGCCTTGTCCCAAAAAGCTCTTCCGATTCCAGGTGAGATGTATTTGTAGTTCCTGGCTATAAGAAGCCGATGATACTCGGCAAGTCCTTCAAAATTCTCAATGTGTATCCTTGCTCCTGGAGAACAATCGTTATGATGCTCAGTCAGGTGAAGAATGAGGTCGCCACGAGAAATCTGGATGTATCGCGGGGAAGAACTTCCCAATGCATGCTCCCAATCAATGTTAAATCCAAGCCAATCCACATAGAATTCAACTGCTTTTGAATAGTCGAAAATTCTTAAAATTGGCGTGACTATGATCATTTCCTGGCTTTTAAATGAATTTCAACCATCTCTTCCCTGGGTGACTGAACTTGTACTTCGAATACAGATCACAGAAAACAAAGAGCACAAAAACCACAGCAGCAAAGCTGAAATAGACCATTCCAAGGTTCATAGTGTTGAAACCTGCTACAAAGCCAATTCCAACAAAGGCGAAGAGATGAAGTATGTAGTAAAACATGGGAACCTTACCAATTGTGATAAGGAAGTATGTGAAACTGTTCCTGGTCGATTCAGTGAAGGCAAGTAAGAGGAATGCCGGCCCCAAGGTCATGAGACAGAATTGCAAAGAAGCTGGATACTTGGTAGCCTTCAGGAAAGCCATGAGGGTAAAGATTGTATCCTTGCCAGTTGACCACGGTGAAGGATCTCCATACAAATTATAGTAGCGTAGCACGATGAACAATAAAATACAGCTCACGCCCAAGCCTATGAGAAATTGTCTCCTCCTGGTAATGTCAAACGCAGAAGTATAAAGTTGACCAAAACTATACCCAAGCGCTACGAGCCCGAAATATGGTAGTACAGAATACAAAAAAACCACGCCTATATTTTCGGTTAATTGATTGTATCCACCAGCATAAAAGAAAGTCCAGAATACCGAAATGGCTCCTCCGGGAGGAAAAGCAATTGATGACAGGGTATTGTGAAAAAAAAGAATGATCAGACCGGATCCTAAGATTACTCCATTGGATAAGTGAATAATGCCGGCCAGATAGATCATGCTTACACCAATGGCCCAAATCACAAGAAGTAAGATAAATGGCTGAAAGAAATGCGCCTGAGGTTGCCAGCAAAATCGAAAAATGGTGAGCTCCAGTAGAATCAAAAATGCTCCCCGCGAAAAAAGAAAGATAGACAGATTCTTTTTTGACCTCATTTTCGATTCCATCAGATAGGCTGATGCGCCTACCAGAAAAATGAAGACCGGAGCACAAAAATGTGTCACCCACCGGGTGAAGAATAGTATTGGGCTCGTCCTGGCTAGATCTTCAGCATTGAACACATTGAAATCCTCATGTAAAAAGGCCCTTGAATGATCAATGGCCATCAGAACCATCACCACTCCCCTAAGCAAATCAATAGACTGTATTCGATATCCTCTTGTCTCATCCGGATCCATAATTTAAATCTTGGAAGTTTTGAAAGGACGATTTCAAATTTGGAAAGTCAAATTGGCCGTTTCAAGGACAAAATTGGGGATGTCACATTCTATGTTTTTTGAATGCCCCAGGCAAGCTCAAAGCAAGGAGCAGGACAAATGTTTATTCTAGGCTGACAAATCTCATTGTTAGAAGAACAAGGCCGGTTCGGCCAAACAATAAATTCGGGTCAAGAATATTCAATTTCAATAACCAACAATACAGTGGGTCAGAGCATTTGGGAGAGCGTTAACCATGGTTACGCCATTAACAAAGAAGATAACATACGCATACACTTTGCAGTCTATGGAGAAGGACCATTAGTGGTCATGGTACATGGGTTTCCAGACTTCTGGTACACTTGGCGACATCAGATTCATGCTTTATCAGAGAATTACAAAGTTGTGGCAGTTGATCTAAGGGGATACAATCTCAGCGATAAACCCAAGGGTACGGAAAACTACAGCTATGACCACTTAGTTGGTGATATTATATCGGTCATTCACCATTTTGGTGAGCGTAAGGCAATCCTGGTTGGTCATGACTGGGGCGCAGCCATTTCCTGGCGGGTTGCAATGCATTACCCTGATTTAATTGAAAGGGTGATAATCTGTTCTATCCCGAACCCTAGTGCCCGCCTTCGTGAATTTCAGGCTGCTAATCCTGATAAACCAACATACGCTGACATACTCGTTTCACAAGAATTTAGAAAGGGTATCAACTCAGATTTGCTTGCCGACTGGGTCAAGGATTCCGAAGTGAAGGTGAAATATGTCGAAGCTTTCAATCAATCGGATATTGATGCCATGATTGGGTATTACAAGGCCAATTACCCTACAACCGAAAACCTTAAGAATGAGTCATTTGTTAAGAACTTTAGCAAACCACTGCCAAATGTCAAAATTCCTGTTCTGATTATTCACGGAAAGGAAGATACCTATCAATCTGCCACACAGCATAATAACGCTTGGGATTATGTTGACGCCGAACTGGTCATAGCAATAGTACCTGGCGCTTCGCACTTTGTTCATGTAGATGCTGTTGAGCGTGTTAACACGATCATGTCAGGTTGGCTCAAATCTGTGGAAATAGTCGGGACGCGCTAGTGTCCTACCAAAAAAAAAGAGGGTTCGTTACAAAGCTTGTGACAAGAATTTGATTCAGCGGTCCGCTTAATCAGTGGAAAAAACAGGTGACACTTCTCAGTCTCGTCGCAGGTTTTCAACAATGCTCAACCTTGAACTTTTGATAATATTACTTGAGACAACAACGATGACTATGAGGGTAAAGCCAAGCAGTGCCATTAAGAATACCCCTGGGCCAAGAGTTGTTCGATAGGCAAACCCATTAAGCCAGGCATTGGAAAAGTAGATACAGAAAGGGAGTGTCGCCACAAAAGAGACGATCACAATTCTCAACACCTTGGTTAGAAGCAGTGCCATAATAGATGGCTCATTGGCCCCAAGTACCTTTCTAATCGTGATCTCCTTTTGTTTGGATTCAACGATGAATGACATAAGTCCATAAATACCCAGACAGGAAATTAGAATGGCCACTACTGAGAAGATGGCTGTGCTTTTTGCCAATGATCTCTCTGTCTTATAGGACGCTTCCATTCGCTGTGAAACAAAGTAGTAATCAAATGGGGCTTCCGGAAACAAGGAGTTCCATTTAGATTTCAAGTTCTCAAGTTTAGAATGGGTCTCTCCAGGGGTGAATCGAAATGAAGCAATAAAGAATGCAGATGGCTTATAAATTAAAATAATGGGTGCAATCGATTTGTGTAGTGACTCAAAATGAAAATCCTTAACAACCCCAATGATTCTTCCCACTTTCTTTTCGATGGTACCAGTGCCAGGATTAAAGTTCATTTCAATTCTTCGGCCGATTGGATCTGTCCAGTTAAGTTCTCTGACAAATGTCTCATTGACAACGAATGACTCCGCAGAATCGCTCCGGATTTCGTCGGAAAAGGATCTTCCAGCAATGACATTAAGGTTGTATGTACTTGCAAAATCATGATCGGCAACGACCAGAGCAACGTTCCATGGATCACTATTGCCCATAGGGTTACCTCCCTCTGGAAAGCATGGAACTTTGAAATTCAGATTGGAAGAAGGGATTTGAGAGGAAAGGGTCATACTAGTTACATCCGTCTGATTTACAAGTTCATTGCGCACTGAAGCAATTTTGCTCCTGACACCTTCTCCGAGTGGCACTGCGATAACATTTGCCTTGTCAAATCCAACTTCACGATCTTCAAGAAATTGAATCTGTTGTTTAGTGGCAAGACTACCAATGATCATGATCAGAGAAATTGAAACTTGAATACCCACCATAATCGATTTGGACAAACTGCCGGTCAAGAAGGGTTGGGAGTTGCCCACCAGTGAAATTGGTCTGATGCCTGAAAAAACAACAAGAATATAGAGCCCAACCAACAGACATATGCTGATTAGGATGATGATAGGTATGTGAACATTGTTCATGAGCAGCTCGAAAGAAATTGGGCTACTCAACAAATCACTAAAGAACGGGGAGCTGAAATGTAGGATAACCAGTGATAGAGTAAAGGCAATCAGTAAATTCAGGGCGGACTCCAATACAAATTGGAGTCCAAGGCCCAACCCTCCTGCTCCTAATATTCTTCGGATTCCAAGTTCTTTGACTCGTTTCGAGTAAAGGGCGAATAGAATGTTTAGATAGTTTATCGATGAAATTAATAGAATCAGGACACCAAGACTGGCCGCTATATAGACGAACGCAATGTCATTGTTTTTAGATAGTTCCGCAGCCAGTCTGGAGTGAAGATGAATTCTCTCTAGTGGTTGAAGCCGCAAGTCACCCCTTCGTTGATCAACCGGGACGTTCTTTTCATACGTTGCTCTTAGGGATTGCTCAATGATTGATATCTGAAGATGCGTAGGAACATAAACATAGTTGTATTGGAAATTGGCGGTCCAGTCTGTAAACAGTGACTGAGGCTGGAAGAGTTGCTCGGCGGTTGAGAAGGAAATGAGGAAGTCGAACTGCATGTGAGAATTGTCCGGTGGGTTCTCCATAAGGCCTGTAACATTCAGGTCATGGATTGTG
>JAEUUD010000051.1 GCA_016787625.1 Cyclobacteriaceae bacterium | reverse complement strand
CCTTTACACAGTGGTGCGCGATCCTGCGTGATCTGATATCCCTTGGGAAGGTCTGGGTAGAAGTAATTCTTGCGATCGAATACCTGGCGTTTATTGATGTCTGACTGGCATGCAATAGCCATGCGCAGCGCGCGTGCTACAACTTCCTTGTTCAGCATGGGAAGCGTTCCGGGATGAGCCAGGGTGACAATGCCGATGTTGGTATTGGGCTGATTTCCAAAAGACGCTGAGTCTCCGCTGAAAATCTTGCTGGCCGTATTGATTTGAACGTGAACCTCAAGCCCGATGACGACATCGTACTTCGCTATGGCACTGGATGGATTCATTTTACGTTAGCGAATACCAATGAGGCTCTTGGCCTTGGTAATGACAGCATCCAACCCCTGTATGTTCTTGCCGCCAGCCGTTGCAAAAAATGGTTGACCGCCCCCGCCGCCATCAATTTCCTTTGCCAATTCTTTTACCATGTTACCTGCATGAAAGCGCTGTGTCTTTGCAAGTCCTTCACCCAGCATGACAGCGACCATCGGTTTTGAATCCACATCCACTGCCAGAACGAGCAGTAGGTCATCAAACTGATTTCTAAGACCGTAAGCAACATTCTTGACGGCATCTGCATTGGGCAAAATAGCCTTTGATATGATGAGCGTAAATCCTTCCATCGCTTTGGCCTGTAAAGCCAAAGCGTCCTTCACCTGATTGGCTTGCATGAGGTCCAACGCCTCCAATCTCTTTTCCAGCTTATGCCGCTCTTCCAGGAGCCCTCCAAGGGATGCCACAAGATCTTTAGGGTGCTTGAGCATCGTCTTCACCTCGTGCATCACGGCAAGCAATCCGTTGATATGTGACTGGGCTCCTTCACCCGTCACAGCCTCGATCCTGCGTACACCGGCAGCTACGGAGCTTTCTGAAATAATCTTGAAGTACCCGATGCTCCCCGTGGCAGGCACATGGGTGCCGCCGCACAACTCCACGGAATATGCCGGGTCAAAGGTGATCACCCGCACAAACTCACCATACTTCTCGCCAAAGAGTGCCATGGCGCCGGCTTGCTTTGCTTTCTCAAGGGGCACATTTCGCTGCTCATGCAACATGATATTCTCCCGAACCTTCGCGTTGACTTGCTCTTCAACTGCCTGCAACTCGATATCCGTCATTGGAGCGAAATGGGAAAAATCGAAACGAAGAATCTTCTCATTGACGAGTGAACCCTTCTGCTCAACGTGCTTACCCAGAACGTTCCGCAGGGACGCATGAAGCAAATGCGTGGCCGAGTGATTGCTCATGGTCTGCGTCCGCTTCGCACGGTCAACCACGAGCGTGCACGTTGATCCGGGATCAGCCGGAAGCTGTTCCGTAAAGTGGACGATCAGGTCGTTTTCCTTTTTGGTATCCAGCACGGCGATAGCACCGGATGGTGTCTGAATCAAACCCGTGTCTCCAACCTGGCCGCCGCTCTCCGCATAGAATGGCGTCTTGTCAAAGACGAGCTGATAAAGTGATTTCCCTTTCTGCTTGACCTGACGGTATTTGATAAGACGCGCTTTGGTGTCGAGTTGCTCGTACCCGATGAACTCTGTCTTTTCTGCTTCCAGGATGGTCGTCCAGTCACCTGTCTCTTTGGAGGCATCGCTTCGTGATCGTGTCTTCTGTTGAAGCATGGCAGCTTCAAATCCCTTTTCATCGACGGTGAAGCCCCTTTCTCTTGCCAACAAAGAAGTAAGATCGAATGGAAATCCAAAGGTGTCATTCAGTTCAAATGCAAAATCTCCCGCGATCACTTTTCCTTTTGCAGAAGTGAGATGGTTTTCGAAACGTTTTATGCCAAGCTCAAGCGTACGAAGAAAGGACAATTCCTCTTCGTGAATGACCCGGCTGACGTAATCGCTCTGTTGCATCAATTCCGGGAAGGCATCTTTTAGTTGTGCGCCAAGCAAAGGGACCATGCGGTACATGAATGGCTCCTTGAAATTGAGGTATGAAAACCCATAACGGACAGCACGACGAAGGATGCGTCGAATGACATAGCCCGCTCCCGTATTGGATGGCAGTTGTCCATCGGCGATGGCAAACGACACCGCACGGATATGGTCCGCCATGACACGGATGGCAACATCGGTCTTCAATTCCTTGCCATAGGAAACATGAGCCTGAAGGCAGATGAAATCCATCAACGGCTTAAACACATCAGTATCATAGCTCGACAGCTTCCCCTGGATGGCCATACACAACCGTTCAAAACCCATCCCGGTATCCACATGCTTTTCAGGCAATGGCTGAAGAGCACCTGTCGAGAGTCTGTTGAATTGAATGAAGACGAGGTTCCAGATCTCGATCACCTGTGGGTGGTCGCTGTTGACAAGGTCCCGTCCCGGCTTCTTGCGCACCTCGGCTTCAGGGCGCATGTCAATATGTATTTCAGAGCACGGACCGCAGGGTCCGATCTCCCCCATTTCCCAGAAGTTGTCCTTCTTCTTTCCATGAATGATCCTGTCTTCACCGACGATCGGTTTCCACAACGCCATCGCCTCCTCATCGACAGGCAGGTTGTCGGACTTGTCGCCTCCGAAGACAGTCACATAGAGTCGATCGGCAGGCAGCTTATATTCTTTTGTCAGCAGTTCCCATGACCAGGCTATGGCTTCCGCTTTGAAGTAATCTCCAAACGACCAGTTGCCCAGCATCTCAAACATGGTATGATGGTAGGTGTCGAGGCCCACATCTTCCAGGTCGTTATGTTTACCGCTTACGCGAAGGCACTTCTGGGTATCGGCGACACGTTTGCTTCTCGGCACTGAATTGCCAAGAAAAAAGTCCTTGAATTGGACCATCCCGGAGTTGGTAAACAACAAAGTGGGGTCATTCTTCAGGACCATCGGAGCGGATGGCACAATTTGGTGTCCCTTCTTTCTGAAAAACTCTAGAAATGTGCTGCGTATGGTTGAAGAATCCATCAAAGTAAAGAAAGGTACACCGGTTAATGCTCAAAAAAATCCGCTCGGATCGTGTGAACGGGCAAAATTAACCCGTTCGAATTCATTAACGAAGGAATCCCATTGGAAAATGATGCCATGCAGCGCGGAATGAATGCCGCCTTGAAACGTCTGTCTGAATGTGGAACAATATGCTTTCAACCATGGAAGAATCCGGACAAAACGATCCCGTGAATGTGTGTCTCTGACGATTATTCAGAATTCAAATGATCGTTTATGGTTGTGAATCAGCTACATGAACGCGATCTCGGCGATTCATCCACATCATTCAATGTTGACATCTTGTCGATAGAAATAAATTTCAGTTCATTGTTTTGAGTTTAAAAGAATTGCTACTTTGCGCTGGTGCTCACGCACATATCAGGACAGAACTCGGTTAATACTGCATGGCCTACAAGGAAAAAGAAATAGAAAAGTTGTACTACTCCATTGGCGAAGTGGCCGAGCAGTTCAACGTAGCGCCTTCACTTATTCGCTTCTGGGAAACCGAGTTTGACATCCTCCAGCCAAAGAAAAACAGGAAGGGAAATCGTCAGTTTACCAAAGAAGATATCGATCAGATCCGCCTGATCTATCACCTGGTTAAAGAGAAGGGATTCACCCTCAGCGGAGCAAAAGAAATGCTCAAGCAGGATGCCCTGGCCATCAAGGACAAGATGGAAATGATTGATTCCCTGCGCAGTATCCGCAGCTTCCTTACAGAGATCAAGGACAAGCTTCGTTAAAGAAGTCCTGAAAACCGGTGGCACCCACCGGTGGTTCACCCCGAATTTTCCTATTACTTACTGATTCAATCATGGATCAGGAACGTGCTTGTTTTTTGGCGCTCCACTTTGTCGACGGAATCGGCAATGCACTCATCAAGCAGCTCATCCTCCATTGCGGTTCTGCCAAAGAAGTGTTCAATCAATCAGGACGTGAACTGTTGAGTGTTCCTGGCATCCGGGAGATCGTCACACAGTCGATACGCTCTCAATCCCCTATGCAACGGGCCGAGGAAGAATGGCGAAAGGCAGAATCGCATGGAGTTCAAATCCTGTTTTTTACAGATGCCGGATACCCAGGCAGGCTCAAACTGCTGGATGATGGTCCTTCCATGCTCTATGTCAAGGGAAACACGAACCTGAACACGGTGAGAACAATTGGTGTCGTTGGCACAAGACGCGCAACAAGCTATGGGAAGGAATGTGTGGAACAATTGATCGCTGATCTCGTCCCCTACCAGGCACATATCATCAGTGGGCTTGCTTATGGCATCGATGTCCATGCCCATAAGGAGGCCCTCCGCCATGGACTCACCACCCTGGCTATCCTCGGCAGTGGATTGGATATCATCTACCCTTCTGATCACCGTGATACCGCCGCCCGTATTGAAAGCCAGGGTGCGCTGATCACAGAGAAGCCCTACGGCACTATGCCGGATGCCCACAATTTCCCTCAGCGAAACAGGATTATCGCAGGCATGAGTGACGCCCTGGTGGTGGTTGAGGCAAGTGAAAAGGGAGGCGCGCTGATCACTGCCGAAATCGCCAACTCCTACAACCGGGATGTGTTTGCCATACCTGGCAATATCGACAACCCCTACTCAATTGGGTGCAACAGACTCATCAAGTCTCACAAGGCTAACCTTCTGACCACCGTAAAAGACCTAGAGTATATCATGAATTGGACGGAGCAGTCGGGTCAAACGATCACACAACTTCAACTGGCATTGGATAACCTGGAGCCGGAGGAACAGCGCGTTGTTAACATCCTCAGGCAAAAGAACCGGGCGGTTGCCATTGACGAACTTTGTTTCCTCACTCAGCAGCCCCAGGGAATACTGGCATCCCTGCTGCTAACCCTGGAGTTCAAGAATATTGTTGTGGCTCACCCAGGCAAGATGTTCTCGTCGCGCTAGTGCTATCGGATAAAAACCCTGGAGGCAATGTGCTCTGCCTTGGCCATGGCTGAGAGGTTGAGGCCGTGGTTCATTCCACGCTCGTTGAGGTATTCAACAATCGTCTCTGTAGCCATGTTGCCTACCAGTGCGTCATTGGCCATCGGGCAGCCTCCAAAGCCTTTCAGAGCCCCATCAAACCTGCGACAGCCGGCTTCAGCCGCAGCGGCGACCTTCTGACGTGCCAATGTGGGTTGCGAATGGAGATGGACGCCCACTTCAAGATCTGGAAAGTCCCTGGACACCTGGGTGAACATCTGCTTGATTTGTTCCGGTGAAGCCATGCCAATCGTATCTGCCAGGGAGACAATCTTGATCTCCAGGGTAACAAGGATGTCGATGAACTTACCAATGATGTCGACACTGTAAGGGTCCTTATATGGATTCCCAAATGCCATGCTGAGGTATGTGACCAGGGTCCTCCCTGAACTCACACACAATCCCTGGATTTCACTGACTGTATCGAGGGCCTGGGCGATGGACTTGTTGGTATTTCGTTGCTGGAAAGTCTCCGAAATGGACAATGGGAACCCGACGTACGTGACGGCCGGATGCCGGCAAGCGTCTTCTGCACCACGGGTATTGGCAGCGATGGCCAGGATCTTGGTTGTGGTGGTGGCCATGTCCAAAAGGTCAAATACCTCTCTTGTATCACGCATCTGGGGAATCACCTTGGCTGAAACAAAACTGCCGGCATCCAGGGTGTCGTAACCAACCTTGAGCAGCTGGTTGAGGTATTGCACCTTTTCTTCAGTCGGGATGAATGCATCAATGCCCTGCATGGCATCACGTGGGCACTCAATAATCTTGATGGGAAGGTCAGCCATGACGACGTTGGTTCAGTAAATCTAACAATCCTGTTGCCTACATGAAATAGCGATTCTGCATGTCAACGGTTCGGTCATTTTCATATTGATGGAATTTTCTCTTCTTTGAATAGAAATCATGGTTATTCAGGAAAACATTTCTCTCCAGCCATTCAACACCTTTGGCATTCCGGCAACAGCGAGGTATCTGGTGCGCATCACCTCACAAGCTGAGCTTGAGCAAGTCATTCAGCACCCTGTTTATCGCAACAACCGGAGATTCATCCTTGGCGGAGGCAGCAATGTGCTGTTCACAAAGAACTTTGATGGCCTTGTGATGAAGGTGGAGATCATGGGAAAGAGCCTGGTGGAAGAAACCACTGAGTCAATACTCGTCACCGCTGGTGCCGGAGAGCCGTGGCACCCCTTTGTGATGTCATGTGTGGAGCAAAGTTTGGGTGGAATTGAGAATCTTTCCCTGATTCCGGGAACTGTTGGAGCCGCACCCATCCAGAACATCGGTGCCTATGGCGTTGAGCTCAAGCAGGTGATTGCCTATGTCGATGGTATCGATCTTGATGCAGGTGTAAGTCGACGATTTACCCGGGACGAATGTCAGTTCGAGTACCGGGATAGTGTCTTCAAACACACTTTGAAGGAAAAATTTCTTATTTCAAGTATTACTTTAAGGTTGATGAAAAAGAACCACCCGATGGTTACCCATTATGGTGCGATCAAGGAGGTGCTGAATGAGAAGAAAATTGATCACCCGACCATCCGTGATGTGAGTAATGCAGTGATCGCGATTCGTCGGAGCAAACTGCCGGATCCAACCTTGCTTGGAAACGCCGGAAGCTTCTTCAAGAACCCTGTTGTTGATGTGAACCTTGCAAGGAGCATTCAGGATAAGTATCCGTCAGCACCCGTCTATCCTATTGATAACCAATTCGTTAAAATGGCTGCCGGCTGGCTGATCGAGCAGTGCGGATGGAAAGGAAAAAAAATCGGACGCGTTGGTGTGCATGATCAGCAAGCACTTGTGCTTGTGAATTTTGGTGGAGCCAATGGAGAAGAAATTCACCAACTCGCGACCGAAATTCAACAATCGGTGCTCCAAAAATTCGGCATCACTCTGATGATGGAAGTGAATATTCTCTGATGCAAATTTTGGTGACGATCGTGACAACAAAATGAGAGATGATCATGCTAAAAAAATCTTCCATCCAAAAAAAAATGCGAAAATCTTTTGCAGATGAGTAATTTATTATACCTTCGAATACGTTTAACCATTAATTAACTTAAAAAATTAAACGCTATGGCAAAAAAAGCTAAGAAAGCCAAGAAAAAGGCTGGCAAGAAAAAGAAGTAATTAGGTAACCCCTAATTCTTTTTGCGAAGGGAAGCGATCCAGGATTGCTTCCCTTTTTATTTCTACTCACACCTCTTCACTTACTCCTGCTTATCGCTGCTCAACGGCAAAACTGATGGCAAAACCTCCGTCTGAATAGCAGGAATCGCCTCAAATTATAGTCCTCCATTTCCTTTCATGGCGCTTCCACGTCTCCTAATTTTGTTGTCCAACTTATTTTGAAGCGTATGGCCAAGGTAGTTTCGAAATCTCAGCCAAAGCCTGCGAAGAAAGCAGCGCCAACCAGGAAGAATTCAGCCGGCAATCCGTTCCAGCTGATCGAGAATACCTGCGTTACTGCGTTGGCCAAACTGCAGGAACTTGAGCTTGACTACCAACTGCAGTCTGAAATCAACTGGTGCCTGGGTAGCTTCCGCAATGACGGCAATCCTATCGGCCTGTACCAAATGGCTGAACGTGCCCTGGTTATCTTTAAAGCAGAACATGCCACAAAGACCAAAGGCATAACGACCAAACTGATCAAGGATATTGAGAAGGCGCTGAAATCGCGCTAGGTCAGATCATGTAGGTGACGTTCTTCAACGTCCCATTGTATCGCGTACACGACACCCCAAACTTGTTGAGAAAGTCCACACCTTCATCTGAAGGCAATCCCTTGTGTTCTGCGTAGGAATTCAGGTAAATCACCTTTTCAATACCCATGCTGTAGACAATTCGGGCGCATGCAAGGCAGGGCGACAGGGTAACATACAGGGTAGCGCCCGACACGGAAGTCTTGTTCTTCACCGCATAGAGTATGGCATTCTGCTCCGCATGAATAGCAAGCGAGCAGCCGTTTCTGGAATCCCTCGGGCATCCTTCACCAGGCCACTCTTCATCACAATTGTGTGTACCACTGGGCGGTCCATTGTACCCGATCGAAATGATCCTGGTGTCCTTCGTGAGCACGGCTCCCACATGGCGCTTGATGCAATGCGATCGCTTGGCCAGGTTCACGGCCAATTCCATATAGATGTCGTCAAATGCGGGTCGATCCACCATGCAAAATAAAGAATGGCCCCAAAATTCTTACTTTTGATCCGAAACTTTGACCATGAACTACGGCTTGATCGTGACCCTCGCCCTCTTGTCGTTACCTGCACTGGCGCAGGACGTCATAAAACCTCGCCCAAGCCCTCTCGCCATCGTCTCCAGTCGGTACAAAGACTCCTACATCAAGATTACCTATAGCCAGCCCCACAAGAACGGCAGGACGATCTTCGGCGGCATCGTCCCGTTTGGCCAGGTCTGGCGTACCGGTGCCAATGAGGCAACAGAGTTGACGATATCCAGGGATATCAAAATCAATGGCCTGGATCTGAAAGCAGGAACCTATGCCCTGCTGACGATTCCCGACAAGGACCATTGGACCATCATTCTGAATGGTGACCTCGGCATGTGGGGAGCCTACAACTACAACACAGCTTACGATGTTTTGAAGTTTGAAGTTCCAGTCATTACTACCGGTGATTTTGTCTACGAAGCCTTTAGCATCCTGATAGATCCACGCAATTCCAAAGCCGATATCATCCTGGCATGGGACCGTACCAAAGTGGTGATTCCTGTTCAGTTCCAAGACCCGACTCCATGAAAGTCTGCTGTGTCATATTCCTCGTACTCTCCTGCCTGTCCTGCCTGTCCCAGGATCTGGCAGAACTTGACCGTCGCAAAGGATTCAAAGACATTAAACTCGGCGCGTCGATTGATAGTATCAAAGGCGCGGAGTTCAAGAAAGAAGCCCTGGAGAAGAATGAGTTCCCCGTGAAGGTTTATGCCGTTGAAGGCGATGACTATAAAACCATCGGTGAAGTGAAAGTCAAGAAGGTAGAGGTCAAGGCGTACAAGGGTCAGATTTATGAAATCGTTGTGCTGACAAGCAAGGATACCCGCCTGATGAAAGGCATGCAGAAGTCCTTTGGTAAACCTGTTTACATTATCCCGAGTGATACCTACAATTGGAAGACAGACAGCCTAAGCCTTGCATTCAAGGATCACTCAAAGAATGAATTGCGTCTTACGTACCGCTATTACCGCGTACTCAAGCAGATGCAGATCGACAAGGGTAAGAAAATCGATCAGATCGCTGAAGATTTCTAACGCTGCTATCCCTTATAGGTGATTCTGTAAATCACTCCCGCACGATCATCACTGACGAGCATGGAACCATCCTTGAGAACGAGCACATCAACTGGACGGCCCCAGGCCTTTTGATCACTTTCATTGAGCCATCCATAGGCAAATGGTTCATAGGTGGTGGCCTGATTGCCATTCAATTTGACGAGCGTCACTTTGAATCCCACTTTCTTGCTGCGATCCCACGAGCCATGCTCAGCAATAAACAAGTGTCCCTTGTACGTATCAGGAAACATATTGCCGGTATAGAATTTCAACCCTAGCGGTGCCACATGGGGCCCAAGGTTTTTTGCCGGACTGACCAAGTCAGCGCAGGGACGTTTCTTGCCAAATTCAGGATCAGCGATGGTTCCCCCATGACAGTAAGGATATCCAAAGTGCATCCCTGCCTTTGGTGCCGTGTTGAGCTCACAGGGCGGCAGATCATCTCCCATGCTGTCACGGTTATTATCAGTAAACCAGATTTCTTTGGTCTCCGGATGCCATGTAAAACCAACGGTATTTCTGACACCACTGGCAAACACTTCCAATCCGGAACCATCGGGGTTCATACGGGTGATGCTGGCATACACTGGATCTTTTGACTCACAGATGTTGCAAGGTGCGCCGACAGGAATGTAGAGCTTACCATCAGGTCCAAATGCGATGTATTTCCAGCCGTGGTGCGACTCGGTAGGATACTTGTCATAGATCACCGTCGGTTTGCCCGGATTGCCAAGGCGAGACTCAATACCATCCAGTCTCGAAATCTTGCTGTTCTCGGCGATGTACAGCGCGCCGTCCCTGAAGGCAACACCATTGGGCATGTTGAGTCCGCTGGCAAGGACCCACTTCTTGTCTGCCACCTGGTCTCCATTGGTATCTTGTACCGCATACACCTTGTCCTCGTTTCTGTTGCCTACAAACAATGTCCCTGCGGGGCTAATCGCCATGGACCTGGCGTTGTCTACTTCAGCATACACACTGATTGAAAAACCAGGAGGAAGTTTAATCGTGTTCAGGGGTAAAGAAGCGCTTGCTTCAGTAATGGCTGCAACGGAACCATCTTCTGCAACAGGGCCGGAAGATTTGTCCTTCGGTGCCTGGTTGCAGCACAAGGCAACCAGCATCAAAAAAGGTATGGTTTTGGCTTTCTTCATGGAATTATAACGGTTGGGTCATTCGGGTCGACAATATCACAAAAAAGATGAGTACGACAGCGCTCCGCATATTTGGACGGTATGGAATCTGGTCTCATTTGCGGTGAGAAATAGTATCTTTGTGGCATTTTTTAGAAAAGCGGCAGAACATCCATGATTTCAATTTCCAACATATCCTATTACATCGGAGGCAGGGCGCTATACCTCAACGCATCGATGTTCATCAAGCCTGATGACAAGATAGGGCTCATAGGTCTCAACGGAAGGGGTAAATCAACACTCCTCAAGTTGATCAACGGCGAAATGAAGGTTGATGAAGGAAGCATCAGCAAGGCCAAGGAATGCACCATCGGGTTTCTCAACCAGGACTTACTCTCATTTCAAAGTGAAGATGCCATCCTGACCGTGGCTATGGGTGCCTTCAAGGACGCAGTGGATACGCAACGACAGATCGAAAAGACCCTCCATCAACTGGAGACGGCTTACACCGATGATCTCGTTGAAAAGCTTACCAAGCTCCAGGAGAAATTCGAGCATCTGGATGGCTACACCATGCAGGCCAAGGCAGAAGAGGTGTTGGAAGGAATCGGCTTCTCTACAGAAGACCTGCATCGTCCGCTGAAAGAGTTCTCAGGCGGGTGGCGCATGCGCGTGATGCTGGCCAAACTACTTCTGGAAAAGCCCTCCCTCCTCATGCTGGATGAACCTACCAACCACCTGGATTTGCCATCCATCGAGTGGGTTGAAAGCTACCTGCGCAATTATGAAGGAGCTGTCGTCATTGTTTCTCACGACAGGAAATTTATTGACAATGTCGTTTCCAAAACCGTTGATGTTACACAACAACAACTGGTGACATACGAAGGAAATTACTCTTTCTACCTGCGCGAGAAGGAGCTCCGTGAACAGATCCAACAGAATGCTTTTGACAATCAGCAGGCCAAAATTCGGCAGGCTGAAAGGTTTATCGAGCGATTCAAGGCCAAAGCCAGCAAGGCGCGGCAGGTAAAGTCGAAAGAGAAAGCCATTGACCGGATGGAGTTGATTGAGGAAGTGGTGAACGATACAGCGGCCGTCAATTTCAAGTTCAAATTCAAACAACCCTCCGGCCGTCACGTGGTTACCCTGAAAGATTTATCCAAATCCTATGGCCCCGTTGGCATCCTTAAACACACTAACGCAATCATTGAACGCGGAGACAAGATTGCCCTGATCGGCGCCAACGGAAAGGGAAAATCTACGCTCCTGCGAATCCTGTCAGGCACAGAACCTGTGGAGGGTGAAAGAACCATTGGATACAATGTGATCCAGGGATTCTACGCGCAGCACCAGTTGGAGGCACTCAACATTGAAAACGAGATCCTTGATGAGCTCAAGCAGGCAGGCAGTGGAAAACTCGAACAGGAACTACGAGGGATCCTTGGATGCTTTCTGTTTTCTGATGAAGACCAGTTCAAAAAGATCAAAGTGCTGTCCGGTGGTGAGAAGTCCCGTGTTGCCCTTGCCAAAACGCTGATCTCAGAGGCCAATTTTCTTCTGCTTGATGAGCCAACCAACCACCTGGACTTTATCTCCGAGAACATCCTGATACAGGCACTGCAACAATACCAGGGAAGCTTCGTGGTGGTTTCTCACAACCGTTATTTCATTAGTCAGATTGCCAACAAGATCTGGTACATTGACCAGCATCAGATCAAGGAGTACCCAGGCACGTATGAAGAATATGAGTATTGGAGTCATCACAATCCACAGCACCTTCCTCCTCCGGTGAAGCACTCGGAGGCGAAGCCGTTGGAAGCGCACCCTAAAAGTGACGCCGAACCACAGGTTCAGGCTGCAGGCAAGAAACTATCCAGAGAATTAAAGGAAACGGAAGACCGGATTGAAGTTCTTGAGACGGAGAAAAACAGGATTGAAGGCGTACTGGGAAAACCGGAGACCTATACCGCTCAGGGCGAACTGGCAGAGCACCAGCGCAAACTCAAAGAGACGCAGAATGAACTGGAAAAGTTAAACAAGCAGTGGGAAAGCCTGGTGAACCAGATCGATGCCCTCGAGGCTAAAGCCTGATGAGTTCGAGAAGCGTGCTCAGCATCAACAATCCGCAGACAAAAAGGATAGCGTCGATCGTTTTGGCTACGGTACGTTTGACTAACGAAGTATGAAGCATACAGTGGATTCCTTTCACATGAATCGCTATTTCGGCCCCCGAGTAACCCTTTTTTTGGTGATTTTTTCGATGCTGGAGGCCACAACCCCAGGCTTTGGTCAAAAGGTCCTTCTCATGGAGGACCAGACGTATGAAGCACAAATCAAGACGGTCTTATGCTATTCCCCAACGCAAGGTATGGGGGTACTCACTCCAGCAACCAAATTGGAGAGGCAAAATCTCCAGCTTGAGTTTGATGATTTACAGGAGGAGAAGAACAACTACTACGCCAGGCTCATTCACTGTAACTATGACTGGAAAAAATCAGACCTCCATGATCTGGATATCCTTCGTGAATACAATGAGTTTCCCATCAATGACTACAGCTTCTCGATCAATACACATATCCCCTACGTTCACTACCGTCTGTCCATTCCATCCGTAAAGCTTCCGGGTAATTATCTGCTTGTCGTGTATCGCGACGGCAATAAATCAGACATCGTGTTATCCAAACGGATCCTGGTGTATCAGAATCTCATGATCCTGGGTCAGGATGACAATATCTCCGGCCTTGGAAACCTGAAAAGCACCAACCAGGCCATCAACTTCAAGCTGATGTATGGCCGCATGGAGGTTCTCAACCCTGCCAATACGGTGCACGTAACGCTCCGTCAGAATCAACGGTGGGATAATGCCCGGACAGACCTCGCCGCAAGCTTCATCCGCGAAGACATTCACCAATTGGAGTACCGGTTCTTTGACATGAACAATACTTTCTCAGCAGGCAATGAATTCCGGTTTGTTGACTTCCGATCATTGAACTCACCCGGCCTCAATACAGAACGCGTAGACAAGTCCCATAAGCCTTACGACGTCTATGTGGCCACCGATGCGCCCCGGGCAGGTATGGCTTATACACAGTTCCCTGACAGGAACGGTGGGTTCACCATCGAAAATCTCGACTACCGTCAGGAACCATGGATCAGCACCAATTATGTCAATGTCATCTTCTCCTTGCGATCTCCGGCGGTGAATGAAGATGTCTACATCATCGGTGGGTTCAATGGTTGGTCACAAAATGAAGAAAACAGGATGCAATACAGGGATGGTGCTTACACCAAGCAAATTCTTTTGAAGCAGGGACTATATGACTATCAGTACTGGGTAAATCCAGGAAGCCGTTATAACGGGAATCACTTGGAGGGCAACCATTTTCAGACGGAGAATATCTACGAAGTGCTTGTTTACTACAAGCCATTTCAGCCGAATGCTGACCTCCTTGTGGGATACTTTCAGGTTCCGGTCAATCCCAGGAATTAAATAACGGAAAGGGTCAGGCGTAAACCACCTCCATCTCGGAGTGCTTGCGGATGGAGTCATTGTGGGCCATATCCAGCATGCCAAATCCCTTATGGGAAAAGTGACCAAGGCCATGCTCATACACAAATTGCTGTACCGTGGGCGGCGCAAAAAGGGTAAATGGAAATGTATATCCTCTCACCTCATACTTAATGTCCGAATCATAAAGCGGATAAATCCGCGCGAACTTCTTGTGGGTGCTTTGGATCCTGTTGAGATAGTCCTTGTCGGCAACAAGCTGGAACTTGTATGAATCTGCCAATTGTGCAGCTGTAAACTTTCCGGAGCTCTGCATTTGAGCCATGGTAGCCTCATACAGCAAGTCAGAAAACTCATCACTTTCCGGCGTGATGAACCGCTTTCCAGACTCGTCATTGAACGCGGCGGGCAGAAGAACAATGGGAGAAATACACAAGAACTTGACACTATCCGATACAGCGATTGGCTCCTCATGCTCCACAAGTTCAGGAGCGAGTTGAAGCATGCCAATCATGATTTCTTTGTGATCAAAGAGGACCTTCAGGAAGTAATCCAGGAACTCTTTGTCGGCGGTAGAAAACACCAGGGTCACCCGGGAGGAATAGAAATGAAGCCCTTTACGACTGATCTTGGTCTGTCCCTTCAGGCCTGAAAAGTTAAAGTGGGTGAACTGCTGGAACTTGGGATCCTTGCCTGCTACCACCATCCCCTTTACCGTTTGGGCCAGCAGAAACTGGTGGTGAAAAGGGACGAAGGCACCTTTATTCTTGAGCGAAAAAACAATCCGAACTCTCACGTGAATGTAGGTCTTGAGAAAAAAATCGAACCAAACCCGCAAAAAATGTACTGTGCGGATAGCTAAAGTACTAAAAATCAGGCGCGGAGAAACTTGCCTCTATAAGATTATTTATCCAGTGATATAAAATAATGATAATCAACTAGTTAAATAATGTAATCAAGATTATACGTTGAATCGAAAATGCATCACATCTCCATCTTCAACCGTGTAGTCCTTGCCTTCCACAGCCAATCGGCCAGCATCCCTGATGGCTGCCTCCGTCCTGTACTTCTGGTAGTCTGAGATTTTAATGACTTCGGCCCTGATGAAGCCTTTCTCAAAGTCTGAATGGATGACGCCGGCCGCTTGGGGAGCTTTCCAGCCCCTGTGGATTGTCCAGGCTCTCACCTCTTTCTCGCCTGCAGTAAAATAGGTAATCAGGTCCAGCAGGTGATAGGCTGCCTGAATGAGCTTGTGAAGACCCGATTCCTTCAGGCCATACTCTCCCAGGAAGGCATCCCTGTCGGCAACACTTTCCAATTCAGCAATCTGAGCCTCAATGGCTGCGCATACAACGACCACCTCTGCTCCCTCATCCTTTACCAATTGTCGAATGGCATCAACATACTTGTTGCCCGTATGAATAGCTGATTCATCCACGTTGGTGACGTAGATGACAGGTTTGTCGGTAAGGAGTTGAAGGTCTTCGACTGCCTTCCTGTCCTCGGCATCGGTCTTGACTGATCTGGCATTCTTTCCAGCCTGAAGGGCAGCAGAAAAGAGTTGAAGTACGGCGAGTTCCTTCTTTGCCTTGGCATCTCCGCTTTTGGCAGTTCGTTCGACCTTAGCGATCTTCTTATCGACCGATTCCAGGTCCTTGAGTTGAAGCTCGGTATCAATGATCTCCTTGTCAGCCACCGGATTGATTCTTCCGTCCACGTGGATGATATTATCATTCTCAAAGCACCGTACAACGTGGGCGATCGCGTCAACCTCGCGGATATTGGCCAGGAATTGATTGCCCAATCCTTCCCCCTTGGATGCCCCCTTGACGAGGCCGGCGATATCAACAAATTCAAATGAAGTGGGTATAACCTTTTGAGGACTCACCAGCCCCGAGAGGATATTGAGGCGTTCATCGGGGACAGAAATGACCCCTACATTGGGCTCAATGGTACAGAATGGGAAGTTGGCAGCCTCCGCTTTATTGTTAGAAAGGGCATTGAACAACGTCGATTTCCCAACATTGGGCAACCCGACAATTCCGCATTTAAGTCCCATACAGTTTGATCCAGATTAAGTCCGGGAAGGCCCGTAAAAAAGTCCGCAAATATATATGGAACGGGGGGCAACGCAATAAAAAACCCTGCTACGATCCCTTTCGGGTGCAGCAGGGTTTTTCGGTTTAGGTATAGGTTAGATAAAAGTAATCAATCCCATTTCAATTCGCTATCGACCGATGCAGATTTAGTTTCCGCAACTTCTTCACGTTCCTCACGGACATGGTCGAATTGAGAGAAATCCACTCCTGGCATCAGCTCATTCTTCACGTGGTTGACGGTATTGTTCAACGCGTCCATGAACTTGTTGAAGTCCTCCTTATAAAGGAAAATCTTGTGCTTTTCGTAGGTAAAACCCTCATCATCCTTGTTATAACGCTTCTTGGATTCCGTGATGGTCAGGTAGTAATCATTGGATCGGGTGGACTTCACATCAAAGAAGTAGGTGCGTTTTCCCGCTTTGACTTTCTCAGAGTATATCTCATCTCTGCCGCTCTTGTTCTCTTCCACAATTGGAGATTTAGGTTAATTTTAGGGTTTTGGGTCTCTCGAAGATAATGGTTTAGAAAAAAAAACCAAACAAGACACCCTGAATTCGGCCCTCTTGCCGACCTGCCTCGTTTGATGGGTTGGACGGAGACCCACAAAGATCAGTTTTGAGCACAAATTTCAACGAAATCAACAAGACAGGAAGCCTTGAACTGCTGGCAAAACAGCTGGTGGAGGGCTTTATCACCGGCCTTCACAAGTCACCTTATCATGGTTTTTCAGTAGAATTTGCTGAGCATCGCCTGTACAATGAAGGCCAAAGCACCAGGCATATTGATTGGAAGGTTTTTGCACGCACCGACAGGCTCTATACCAAGCAGTACGAAGAAGAGACCAACCTGCGATGCCAGATCGTCCTCGACTGCTCTTCCTCCATGGCCTACCCTGCTGATACTAAAGCCAAGCTCACCTTTAGTGTTCATTGCGCGGCAGCTCTTGCCTATATGCTGCACAAGCAGCGCGACGCTGTAGGGCTTTGCCTCTTTTCAGACCGCATCGACGAACTCACGCAAATCAAATCAACCTCATCGCATCTTGATAAGATTTTCCGGATGCTGGACAAAGTGCTGAAGGTTAATCCGTCTTCATCGAAAAACACCAGCGTGTCGGATGTGCTCCATGAAATTGCAGAAAACACCCACAAACGTTCCCTGGTCATCATTTTCAGCGACATGTTTGACGGCGCCGGCGAAAGCCAGGAAGAGATTTTCAAATCACTTCAGCACCTGAAGCATAACAAGCACGAGGTGTTGCTATTCCATGTCAGCGACCATGAGACCGAGCTGGCTTTTGAATTCGATGACAAGCCCTATGAGTTTGTTGACCTTGAGAGCGGTGACAGGTTGAAGCTTAATCCCGCGGAGATCAAATCGAACTATACGAAGGCCCTGTCGGAGTTTCATAAAAACCTGAAACTGCGCTGCAATCAACTTCGTATCGACTTTGTTTCAGCTAACTCAAGAACAGACTACTTTACCGTGCTTCAATCCTACCTGATCAAGCGGTCCAAAATGAAATAGTCCTCTACGGAGCAGGAATCTGCTCGTTGTGTAAATATGCTTTTCTGGCTGACAATACCTGCTTCGATTCAACATGATCTGGGTCAGGAACACAGCAGTCGACAGGACAAACAGCAGCACACTGGGGTTCCTCATGAAACCCTGTACACTCTGTACACTTGCCGGAAACGATAAAGTAAAACTCGTCAGATACAGGGTTTTGTGCCTTTTTCGCGTCTGCTTTGGAGCCATCCTCAGCAACAACCTCGGTAAGTTTTGTGCCGCCGGCCCACGTCCATTCACGGCCACCTTCATAGATCGCTGTATTCGGACACTCTGGTTCACAGGCACCGCAATTGATACACTCGTCAGTGATTTTGATCGCCATTTCCTCGTTTCAACTAATTTTACGCAAAAATAAGGGCCTTAAGCCTCCCTTCAAAACAACGTATCTCTTCAAAAGTTCGAGTTGATGAATCAGACTGACCGTATTCAAGCATTCGTAACCCTTGGCAACCGGTTGCGCACCCTCCCTGCAGATCAGTTCAATATCATCGCACAAAAAGCCCACCATGAAAACGGATGGTTCTCACGTGAGTCCGTTGCATTAGCCTTCAAGGGAATCAGCGTGCAATTGGAAGAAAGTCGGCTTGCCAACTGGATCTCGGGGTACCCGGTCCCGGCTTCAGCGAGGCAAATCGGGGTAGCCATGGCTGGAAACATTCCGCTCGTCGGCTTCCATGATTTTTGCGTCACGTTACTCAGTGGTCACCGGCTTCGTTACAAACCCAGTTCACGCGACTCCGTACTGCTGGACTATCTCCAGCAACAGTTGATTGATATTGAGCCACAGTTTGCAGATTATATTACAGCCGTCGATCAACTCAGGGGTGTGGATGCCATCATCGCCACGGGCAGTGATAACACATCGAGGTATTTCGAATACTATTTCCG